>DAHXMK010000198.1 GCA_027365515.1 Candidatus Aminicenantota bacterium | reverse complement strand
CCCGAGCCATCTGATCCTGGCGCCCAAAGATTCTAGAACGTCGGCGAGGTCCGCGACGGGGCGCCGCTCCAACTGCTTTGATCCTTCGAGCCCGCGCCTGCCTTCCGCGGCGGCGCAGAGTGCCATCATGAACCTCAGCGTGGTTCCGGACGATGCGCAATTCAACGGACTCTTCGGGACTTGGAGCTTGCCGCCCGTTCCTTCGACGAGCCACCCTTCGGGGGCTTCGCTAACCACGGCTCCCAGAACCTCGAGGCAGCTTCTGGTGGCCAGGGTGTCGTCGCTTGTAAGGGGGTTGACGAGAAGCGAACGCCCGGAGGCAAGCGCCGCGCAGACAAGAGCCCTGTGGGTGTGAGACTTGGAAGGCGGCGCCTTCGCCAATCCTCGCGCGACTAGGCCGGAAGGCACATCGTAGCAATTGGGGAAGACTGCCCCGCCGGCGAAGTGTCCCGCCATCAGCGCTCCCTCAGCGCCCGACTGGCTTCCCGGTCAAGGTCCTTCTCCTTGAGGGCGTCTCTCTTGTCAACCACGTTCTTGCCCTTGGCGAGCGCCAGCTCGACCTTGATCTTGCCGTTCTTCAGGTAAACGCGCAGCGGCACCAGCGTCAGCCCCTTCTCCTGGACCTTTCCGCGAAGCTTCTCTATCTCCTCTTTATGAAGCAAGAGCTTTCTCTTTCGCAGCGGGTCAAGCGGTGTCAGCGCGAGGTGGGTATGCTGGGCGTATGGAGTCACGTGGCACCCCATCAGCCAGATTTCTCCGCCCTCTTCCTGGGCGTAGGCGTCGCGCAGCTGCAACCTGCCGGCGCGGATGGACTTGACCTCGGCCCCCATCAGCGAGACGCCCGCCTCGAAGCGGTCCAGGATGTGATAGAGGTGAAAGGCCTGGCGGTTTTGCGCCAGGTCTTTCTGCCCCTCGCTCTGGCGCGACATCTATTTTTCTCCCGGGGGCTTCTTGGCGGGCAGGGCTCGCATGACCGCCTCTTTGAAGGAGCTGGGGACTCCAATGGGCGGAATGCTTTCGAGCGTATCCACCAGCCTGCCCATCGCCTCGAACTCCAGCCGGCACTCCTCGCACTCCTTGAGGTGGGCCTCGACGGCCGCCCGCTCCTCTTCCGAAAAGTCGTTCTCGATGAATTTGGGCAGCAATTCCAAAACCTTCCTGCAGTGCATCATTGCCCTCGTCTCGTCCCCACGGCGATGATACGCGGGGAGGTCAAAGGAAGTTCAGCGCACATCCTTGAGCCTTTCCATGAGCATCTGTCTTGCCCGGAAGATGCGGTTCTTGACGGTCCCCAAAGGCAGGCCGGTGATTTTGGCCATCTCTTCGTAGGAGCGGAAGTTGAAGTGGCGGAGGATCACCAGTTCCCTGTAGGAGGAAGGCAGCTCTTCCACCGCCTCGCGGATGCGCCCCATCATGTCTTTCATCGCGAGGCTTTCGTGCGGGCTCTGGCCGTGGCTTTCAAGCGGCAGTTCGTAAGTGCCGCCGCCCTCATCGTCCGGAACCTCGATAGGGCTCTCGGGCGCCCGTTGTTTTCTCATGTGGTCTATCGTATGGTTGCTGGCTATTTTGTAAAGCCACGTGGAAAATTTGTAGGCTGAATCGAAGCTGGAGAGGTTGGCGTAGGCTTTTAGGAAGACCTCCTGCGTCAGCTCCAACGACTCCTCGTAGTGGCGGACCATATGAAATATGTAGTTGGCGAGCCCCTTCTGGTAGCGCTCCACGATGACGGCGAAAGCCTCCTGGTCGCCATCAAGGACGGTCCTTATCACCTCGGTGTCCGTCAGAATCTTCTGCTGAACGCTGGCCAAAGGAAAATCCCCCAAGGGATAATTTTACGCCACTTGGCCCCTGGCAGGAAGACGCTCCGGCTCCCGAAGCCATTTCATCAGGATGCACGCTTCGAGGAAAAGTGCTATATTATGCACATGGCGGCTCTCTGGTATCACGACGAGTCGCCCCGGACGGCCGGGAACCCCCCCTCTCGGCCGTTCTTTTTTCTTCTAGAGAGTCAATCGTTTTCCGTCAACCCGTCCGTACACCTCACGACGTAGTAATAAACCGCGGCCGGAGCCGAAGCGTCGGCGGACGAATTGGCCGCCGTGTTTTTCCAGGGAGCGGGGCTCGTGGTCATGAAATCGGGGGCGGTTCCCCTGTAAATGTTGTAAGAAGCAGCGTTGGCGGCGTTAGCCCAACTCAGCCCGGTTTCACTCGCCCCGGGCGTCAAGTAGAGAGTGGGGCCAACGTGGCCGAGCGCCGTGCCAGATGGCGGAGACGCCGGCGTGCTGGAGGAGTTGTGCGGTGCCGATGGAGTCAGCATCAGAAAATCCGTGGAGTTGTTGTCGCTGTCCGTGCCGGAACCTTGGCTCCCGCCGGGTTTGCGAATGACGCTGTTATTGGCGGCGGGGGCGGCAGTAGCGGTAGTCTCGGGACAATTACCCGTGCCGTAGGCCACCTTATCAACTATCGAGCTGGATGTGCAGGAAGTGAGCAGCGTCTGATCGTTCACCAGGTAGAGATTGCCTCCGGCCCCGGCCATCAAAAAGACGCCGTTGAGAAGGTCGTAAGCGGGGCTGCCGTTATAAGCGGACCGTGCGATGAGATAATAGCCATGACCTTGAAGAGAGCCGGAAGCGATGTTCAGCTTGGCGTAAGTCGTGCCGGTTGCCGATTTATATTGGAGCGACCACCCGGCAATGGACACGGCTGACGCGGTTGGGTTATAGAGTTCCACGAACTCATCGTCGGAGGCGGGGGAGCCATCGCCAGCCACTTGAATCTGGCTGATGACAAGATGGTTGACCGGCGCCGGGCCGCCGCCGCCCGAGGGCGCCGTCACCGCCGATGCGTAATTTGAAAGGCCCGACCAGTTGGGGACTTCATCCCTCGCCTTCATGGCGAAGTAGTACGGCGTGTCGGCGGTCAGGCCGGTCACCGTGAATTGCTGTGGCGTCCCGGCGACTGACGGCGCTGGCGGCGACGCAATGGGAGTGGCCGAGGCGAAAGAGGCCTCGCCGGTTATGCGCGACGAGCTAGTCCTTATGTCGTAGGCTGCCGCCGTACCGGTCCCGCCGTCGTCGCCTGTCGCGGTCCAGGTCAGCTTGATGCTAGTGTCGGAAAGGGGGACCGCCGCAAGGTCGGTTATCGGAGCTGGCGCGGTCGTGTCGGCCGGGGCGCTGCCAGCGTCGTAGTAAAGCTCAATGTACTCCTTGGTGTAGTCGGACGCGTCCGCCATCTCATTGATGACGACGCCCGCGCCGCTCATCGGCCCGGCGCCGCTGCCTGGGTTCGCGCTCGTGGATGCCACCGTGTTCCAGGAAGAGGCCGTCCCGGCCGGGGCCCCCGGAGAAGTACGCTGGTATGCATTTCCCGTCGAGATCGTTATCGTCGTTCCATCAATTTCCGAGTTTGAGGCGTTCCATAGGTCATAGCTTTCGCTGCCGTTGATTTGCGGAAAACAGCCGTTGGTGCATGAGCCGGTGGTGTTGGAGTTCAGGAATACCGTTCCGGCGGGCATCGAGGGGAAGGCCGTCTCGAACTGTGTCCTGTCCGAATCGCGAGCTACTACGAC
>DAHXMK010000192.1 GCA_027365515.1 Candidatus Aminicenantota bacterium | reverse complement strand
CGCCATCGCCTCCTGCACCGATATCTTGGCGTCCGGCTTGATCCATAGAGGGTACGGCTTCGCGCCTGCAACGGCGCGGTTCCGGTCCATCGAGAGATCCAGCGACGGCGCGGCGCGCCTGAAGATGGACCAGACCCTCGTCGAGGTGTAGCGCAGCTTCTCGGGGGTCGCCGGGCAGTAGGCGTCGCAGAATCTGAAGGGGCCCGACTTGGGATCGTAGTAGCCGCGCTTCACCGCGAAGTCAATCACGTCGGGCGAATAGAGGCAGTTGGCCGGATCGTGGAGGGGGAACTCCCCGATGCGCGCCTTGTTGGCGTGCGCGGCGATCATTCCGTCCGGAATTCTGACGGCCACCCAGAGCGCCCCCTTTACGCCGTCGCCGCGGCCAATCATTTCAAGCATCCAGGCTTCGTTCGGGTCGGCGATGGAGAAGGTCTCGCCCGTGGACGAATAGCCGTACCGCTCGACGAGGCCGGTCATGACCTCGACCGCTTCCCTCGCGCTCTTCGCCCGCTGAAGCGCTATCTGCATCAGCGGCCAGTAATGGATGCCCTCGCGCTTGTCTTGAAGCTCCAGCCTTCCATCGAAGGTCGTTTCCCCGATGGCGAGCTGGCGCTCGTTGATGATCCCGAAAGTGGCGTAGGTGTGGGCGACCTGCGGGATGGTGAGACGCAACGTTCCGTCCCAACCCCTGATCTCGTAAACCTCCCCCGCTTTGTGGTCCGCCGCCGGAATGAAGCGGAGAATCGGATGAAACTCCCCGTCCACCGTGTAAGTGATTATGACCGACCCGTCCGCCGAGGCGCCTTTCGTGACGATTAGGTTCGTGCAAGCAAGGCTGGCCCGGACCGCGCCGACAGCAAGAAGAAACGAGATGACGACCATTTTGGCTTTCATCGCCTTTCACCTCCGTCAAGACGTGATGTTACCACACGGATGGCTGCCGGAGGGTCATGGCGGGGCGCTAAACGAGCGTCTGCTGATTTTCGGCTCGCGCCTCTTGCGGAAGCGCGCGGCGCTTCCAGAGAAGATATATGGCTGGATAGACCATGAGTTCCATGAGGAACGACGTGAAGAGCCCCCCGACCATCGGCGCGGCCACGCGCTTCATCATGTCGGCCCCCGATCCATCAGACCACATGATCGGCATCAAGCCCATGGCGGCCGCGGTGACGGTCATCATCTTGGGCCTGATTCGCTTCACCGCTCCGTGGACTATCGCCTCGTGCAGGTCCCCGATCGTCCGAAGCCGCCCCGCTTGCCGGGCTTCGCCGTACGAAAGGTCGAGGAAGAGAAGCATGAAGACCCCCGTCTCGGCGTCGAGCCCCATGAGCGCTATCATTCCAACCCAGACCGCTATCGAAACATTGTAATGGAGAAGGTAGAGAAACCATACCGCCCCAACCAGGGAAAAGGGAACGGCCAGCATCACGACTCCAGCCTTGAAGGCGGACTTGGTGTTCATGTAGAGAAGAAGAAAGATCAGGAAGATCGTCAGCGGGATGACCACCTTCAGCCTCTGCCTGACGCGGACCATGTTCTCGTACTGGCCGCTCCAGATCAGAGAATAGCCCGTCGGCAGGACCAGTTCCTTTTCCACCGCCGCCTTCGCCCTCTCGACGTAAGAGCCGACGTCAACGCCCGATGTGTCAACATAGACGTAGCCGGCCAGCATCCCGTTCTCGTCGCGGATCATGGCGGGCCCGGTCTCGGCGGAGACCTTGGCCAATTCCGAGACGGGAACCTGAGCGCCCGACGGCGTGGTGACGAGGATGCGCTTCAACTGGCCTATGTCGGACCTCATGTCTCTCGGATAGCGGAGGTTTATCGAATAGCGCTCCCGCCCTTCGATGGCCGTTGAAACCGTCTCGCCGCCGGCCGCCGACATTATCACATCCTGAAGGTCCCTGAGCGTAAGGCCGTAGCGGGCGAGCGCTTCGCGGTCCGGCGTGAAATCAACGTAATAGCCGCCGGCGGTCCTTTCGGCGAAAACGCTTCTCGTGCCATTAAGCGGCCCGAGTATCCGCTCGATCTTCTGCCCGGCCCGCTCGATCTCCCCAAGGTCGGAGCCGAGAATCTTTATGCCTATCGGCGTCCTTACGCCGGTGGTCAGCATGTCAATCCGCCCTTTGATGGGCATCGTCCAGGAGTTGGTGTTTCCGGGGAAGCGCACCGCCGCGTCCATCTTGTCTATCAGCTCGCCGTAGGAAATCGTGTCGGGCCAGACGTGCCTCAAGACGGACTTGGCCCAATCGGGCGCCCATTTTGAATACCAGCGGGGCTTGGCCTCCCACTCGGAGCGCGGCTTCAAGACGATTGTCGTCTCCATCATCGAGTACGGGGCCGGGTCGGTTGAAGTCGAGGCTCGGCCTGCCTT
>DAHXMK010000190.1 GCA_027365515.1 Candidatus Aminicenantota bacterium | reverse complement strand
CGCCTGCCCATCATCGCGAAGCTGTCCCAGCGCACCGTCGGCATTGACTTCCGATACCCGCGCGACTGGGGCGGGTGAGCGCAATTTCGTTCACAACCAAGGAGGCTTTTTAGTTTATAAGTTGATGAGTTTATGGGTTGATAAGGGCGAGATTCGCCGCGCGGACTTGGGGCCAATTCTGAATGTTGAATTGAGGTAGGAGGCTTTATCTAATAGATATAGTACCTCCATTCAAAATTAAGAATTGAAAATTCAAAATTGTAGTTCCCATACACCTATCAACTCATCCACTTCAGACGAGCAGAATTCGCCGTGCTCAGGTGGTCGGCGTCTTGGCCTGCATTGTCTCGAGGTCCTTGGCCGCGAAGTACGGGGCCATGAGATAGCCGTCCATGGGAGGGGAATGTTTGAATGCCCTGGCGGCCTGCCAGATATCTCCGCAGCGGGAGATCTCCAGGACGAAGCGGGACAGCGGGCTCACTCCCGCGGATTCGTCTTCGGAAAGGTGGCCGTGCCTGCCGATGCCTCTGGCGAGGTCCTCGAGGATGTCGTGAATCATGTTGGATTCCGACGAGCCAGGTATGAGAAAAAGCCTCTTCTTCAAAAGGATCACTTCGCACAGCGCGTGAATCAGGCTTTCCGCTTCCTGGTCGAGCGTGTACTTCACGGTGCACCTCCAAGGCCGCTAAGGGCGCATGCGCCAGCCAGCCGGCCCGTTCGCGCCCAAGTATAGCACCGCGGCGGTATCGCAAAGCGCCGCGAAGCAAAGCGCCTGGAGCTGTCGGCGCTACGCGCTTTGACGCGGGACAGGCTTTGGCTATACTGGTGCGGCGCCAAAGAGTCCGCCACCAAGGAGGGCGGCGCCGGCAAGGAGAAGCCATTGAAAAGCCGTCAGGCCAAAACGAAGTCAGCGAAAGCGCCCGCCAAAAGCCACGCAACGCGTCGGGGCGCAGGTCCCAGGCAGGAGTGGCGGTACGTCCTCGACCTTATCAAGGAGACCGATCCTGGCCTCCACAACAGGATTCTCAGGCGGCTGATCAACTACATGACGACGCGGGGTGTGCACGGCGTCGAGGAGCTAATCACCCGGCTCGATCCCGCCATCTACGCGGAGAGGGACGCCGATTCAATCGGAGCGAACCAGCCTTTGCCCAAGCGCGACCCTGCCTTCATGGAGCAGATCGCCGACGAGATCAAGTCACTCGCCGCCTCGGCCTTCAGCGCCGATGACCTCTCGATGCTGGTCAAGCAGTGGGTGCGGCAGGACAAGCTCGGATTCTTCGCGCTTGCCGTGGAGAAGAGGGACATTTCTCTGATGGAGATAAACGGCATCGTGGACCGCCTCTGCCGCGACACCAAGGAGGGAGAGGCGGCGCTTTCGCCTGGCGACGAGATGAACGTTCGCGTCGCGCTCATCCGCAGGTTCCTCACCGACGACCTCTCCTTCATAAAGCCGGCGAAGAGGCAGATATCGGTCCACGATTTCGGAAGAATTCTGAAGCGCGTTGCGGGTCCTGCGAGCGGCAACGGGAAGCTGGGAGGAAAGGCCTCCGGCCTCATCCTCGCGGCTCACATCCTTCGCAACATGGGCGGCGGCGACCCGTTCCTGAAGAGGATCAGAATTCCCCACACGTGGTATCTCACTTCAGACGGGCTCTTCGATTTCGTCCACTACAATTCCCTGGAGGACCTCCAGAGCTTCAAATACGCCACGCTCGAAGAGGTCAGGCATAACTATCCCTACATAGAACAGGTCTTCAAAAACTCCGTCCTTTCGCCGGAGATGACGAACCTCGCGAAGCTGGCGCTCGAGGACTTGGGAGAGGGGCCGATCATCGTCAGGTCTTCGAGCCTCCTCGAAGACAGCGAGGGGTCGGCCTTCTCGGGCAAGTACCGCAGCCTTTTCCTCGCGAACACCGGCAGCATGAAAGAGCGGCTGGACGCGCTCGTTGACGCGATAGCCGAGGTCTACGCCTCGATCTTCGGCCCCGACCCGATCGAGTACAGGAAGGAGCGCGGTC
>DAHXMK010000188.1 GCA_027365515.1 Candidatus Aminicenantota bacterium | reverse complement strand
ACAATCCGTCCCCACCATTCCCTCAACAAACTCACCCCCTTCCAATTCCTCCTCAACCATGCCATCATCCCCTCTCGCGCTTCCCCTTATTCGTCTCACATGTGTTGAACCTATACACCGACTTGACGCAAGCCTCCCCCGGTCCCTATATTGAGACCGGAGGTGAAGGTGTTTCTTCAGGTGCGCGTTCAGGGCCTCTTTCTCGATCCGATCACGGAAAGGCCGATACTGGTGCTCAGGCACGAGGAGGGCAACCGGTTCCTTCCCATCTGGATAGGCGCTCCCGAAGCGAACGCCATAGCCTTAAGGCTCGAAGGAGTCGAGGTCCCCAGGCCGATGACCCACGACCTAATGCAGGGGATGCTGGAAAAGCTCTCGGCCCAGGTCTCCAAGGTGCTCATCTGCGACCTGCAAGAAAACACCTACTTCGCCCAGATCGTATTGAGCGCCAACGGGCAGGAGGCGATCGTTGACTCGCGCCCCTCGGACGCCGTCGCCCTGGCCGTCAGAACCGGCGCTCCGATTTTCGTGAGAGAGGAAATCTTCGACCGTGCCACGAAGGCGGAGGAACCGACCAACGCCGAGGAACAGGTCCAGAGGTGGCTTGAAGGGCTGACGCCCGAGGACTTGGGGCGGTACGAGATGTAGCGCCGTGGGCACCGCGACCCAGGCGCTTCGCGCTATTTTTTTCTGCGCCATAACGTACAAGGATGATGAAGCCGCCGGCAAGGCTAGAGAGAAGCTGGGCGGCATTTTCGGCCCGGCCGCCGTCGAGATGAAGCCTTTTCCATTTTCTTTCACAAGGTACTACGAGGATGAGATGGGGAGCGGCCTCTGGAAAACCCTGCGCGTCTTCTCTTCTCCGAAAGACCCGTCGGAGGCCGCGCGGGCGAAGCTTGCAACCAACGCGATCGAAGCGGAACTCTCCTCTCCTGGCGGCAGGAGAAGGGTCAACCTCGACCCTGGGTACATCACTCTCGCGAAAGTGGTCCTCGCCACGACCAAGGATTTCAGCCACAGAGTTTATCTCGGGGACGGGATATACGCCGAAGTGACGCTGTCGGCAAAAGGAGGCTCGTTTCAGCCTCATCCGTGGACCTATCCTGATTTCAAGCAGGATAGTGTGCGACAATTTCTCTGGGAGGCGAGAAGCTTCTTGAGCGCCTCCGGTGCCTTGAAGGAGGGGTGACATGGCTTACATGGGGGGCTCCGCCTACGCAATGGCCAACTCGCTCATGGAGGGATATCTGCTTCCCTCTCCGACGACGCTCAAGCGCCTCTCCATGGACGAGCTTCGCGCCCTTCAGTTTGAATTGGAAAAGTTGGCAAAGGAACAACGCTCGCAAGTTCCCGACCAGAACGACACGGTCGCCCTCCAGAAAAGAAACCAGCGGATATTGAAGCTCAACCAGGCGGCGATGGTCATAAACAATTTTCTTCAGCTTCGCCAAAAAGGACTGGCATAGGTCCGAACCAAGCGCTTCGGAGACTGTTTAGGCGTGCCAAAATGAGCGGCCATTTGCCATTTTGGCGCGCCAACGTTTCCTCCATGGGTGCGCCATTTTGATATGGCACGCCTGACAAACGAAGCGGTGGCAACGGTTTGTTTGAAGCGTGCATTAATGGCACTCCGCTTGCTTCGATTTTTCCAGAGCGGAGGCTGCGCCGCGCTTATAGGGAGGGGGCGAGCATGGCCATTATCACGATCTCAAGAGGCACCCTGTCTGGCGGCAAGGCACTTTCCGAGTGTCTCGTCAAATGCCTTGGCTATCGTTTTCTCGATCGCGACATGGTCATAGGAAACGCCTCGGCGTGCGGCGCATCGGAAGAGAAGCTCCGTGAAGCCATCGAGAGGCCGCCTAACTTCTGGGACCACTTCAGCGAAGAAAAGAGCCACTACATGATCATGTTCCAGGCGTGCCTCTCGGAGCAGGCCAAGCAGGACGGCTTGGTCTATCTCGGAAACGCCGGCCACCTGCTTCTGCACGGCATCAGCCACGTGATCAGGGTCAGGATAATAGCGCCTCTCGAATTCCGAATCCGCGAGGTTCAGCAGAAGTTCGGCATGAACCGCGAGAAGTCGGTGGCCTACATTGAAAAACAGGACCACGACAGGGCCAAATGGACCAAGTTTCTTTACGGCGTTGATTGGAGCGATCCGGCCCTTTACGATGTCGTGCTGAACCTTCAGCGCTTCACGATCGAAGAGGGTTGCCGATTCATCTCCGCTATGGCCAAGGAAAAGTCATTCCTGGCGACCCCCGAGTCTCTCGCGGCCATCAGCAATTTCGCCCTTTCCTGCCGCGTGAAGGCCGCGCTGCTGCTCAATCACGAAATTGAGCCGCTTCTTATAGACGTAACCGCCCATAACGGCGTCGTCGAGCTGAAAGGCAAGGTAAGGACGCGCAAGCAGTGGGAAATGGTCGAAAGCACGGCGCGGAACGTTTCTGGAGTAGAGCGCCTCGTGACGGACGAGTTGGTCCAGGCGCTGGATAGGTGACGAACGCCAGCCGCTGATAGAACAGGCCCGCGCCCGCGGGAGAGGCGCGGAGTTTTTGGGGGGGATTCATGGAAACGCCGCTCGCGCTATTTTCCCAGAACAAGGGTTACCGCTGGTACGTGCTGGGGACCGTCCTCATCGGCGCTTTCATGTCGGCGCTCGACGCCAGCATCGTAAACATAGCCCTCCCGGCCATCAACATCAGCTACCACTCGCGCATGGGCGTGGTCGAGTGGGTCTCGCTGTCGTACCTTCTGACCCTTACCCTGCTTCTTCCGGCAATGGGGCGGCTCGCCGACATGCTGGGAAGGAAACCTCTCTACAACGCCGGCTTTGCCCTCTTTACCGTCGGCTCCTATTTCTGCGGGGCCGCCGGCACCATCGAGGGGCTTATCATCTGGAGAATCGTTCAGGCGATGGGCGCCGCGCTGCTTCAATCCAACAGCCTGGCTCTCATAACGCAGATTTTCCCGGAGCGCGAGCGCGGACGGGCGATCGGGATACAGGGAGCCGTCCAGGCCGCGGCGATGTCCTTCGGGCCGTTCATCGGGGGAATCCTCGTCAAATATTTCTCCTGCCAGGCTATCTTCTACGTCAATGTTCCCATAGGGCTTGCCGGAACGCTTGTCGCATGGCTCGTCCTCCCGCGCCCGGCGCCCCGAAAAGAGGGGCTTTCAATTGATTACTCCGGCGGCATTCTCTTCTCGGTTTCGCTGGCTTCGTTCATGATGGTGCTGACGCAGGTGACGGCCGACAACTGGTTCTCCCGTAACAAGGGCCTTCTCATCTCTCTTGCCATAGCCTGTCTGGCGCTCTTCTACTTAATTGAGCGCCGGAAGCAGGAGCCTTTCATCAAACTGTCACTTTTCCGGGAACGTAACTTCACGATCGGGAACCTCTCCGGGATGCTTTCGTACATGGCCCTTTTTGCCCCGATGTTTCTTCTGCCGTTCTACATGGAGAAGATTCTGAAGCTCGACCCGGACAGGGCCGGATTGCTGCTGACACCCGTTCCGATGGCGCTTGCCGTAGTGGCCCTTTTCAGCGGCTACCTTTCCGACAAGTTCGGGGTGCGGCTCTTCACCGTGGGCGGCATGGTCCTTACGGCCATCAGCCTGCTCGCCCTGAGCACTCTGCACCACGATTCGGGCGTCTTCGACCTGGCGTGGCGGCTGGCGTTGCTGGGCGTCAGCCTAGGCCTCTTCACGCCTCCCAACAACCGCTCGGTCATGTGCGCGGCCCCCGAATCGGACTTGAGCGTCGCGGGCGGCCTGCTCAACATGATGCGAAGCCTGGGAATGATGTGCGGCGTGGCTTTCGCCCAGCTCATTTACAGCAAAGAGCTTCACGGCCTCATGGAGAACGTGGCCAAGGAATCGGAGCCGGTGACGCGCGCTCTTCGCCATCACGAGATGATGGTGAGCTACGACAAGGTCTATTTCACGATGATCTTCGTCGCCTTGACCGCTGCGGTCCTTTCTCTGGTAAAGGAACGCGAAGAATTGGCCGGCCACAAAGCACACGAAACGCCGCTGGAGTTTTAGGACAAAGCGGAGCGCCATAAGCCGCGCCAGCACGGAAAGCGACGGCAAGCAATGGCAACCCTTTGGAAAAACAGGCGTGCCCCTGCGCCTGTGGCTTTGGCTAAAGACCTTCAGTAACGGCCCGCCGAATGGGGCCGCGCTTCCAGCCTCTTGACTTGAAGGCCCGTGGCGGCTTACTCTTGAGCCATGGTGGGAGAGGCGCTTGTGGCCGAACACAACGTGCGCGAGGTTTTGGGCCGCATCGGCGAGGCGGCGCTGCGTTCAGGCAGAAACCCCTCCGATGTTTCCTTGATGGCGGCCGTGAAGACGCGCAGCGCTGAAGAGATAGAAGCGGTGGTGGGCGCCGGAGTGGCTTTCATCGGCGAAAACCGAGTCCAGGAAGGGGAGGAGCACTTGGCGGCCCTCTCTGCCGCCGCCCGGTCAAAGTGCAAAATTCACTTCATCGGCCGTCTTCAATCGAACAAAGCGCGCAAGGCGCTTCTGGCTTTCGATTCTCTCGACTCCGTGGACTCGCCGGACATCGCGAGGCGCCTGTCGAGAATCGCCGGTGAAGAAAATGCAAAGAAGAACGTGATGATCGAAGTCAACTGCGGGGAGGCTCAGAAAGGGGGCATCGGCACCGACGAGGCCAAGGCGCTCGGCGAGCTCATCTTCACGCTGCCGGGGCTGGTGCTGGCCGGCCTTATGGCGGTGCCGCCGATCGAAGCGGACCCTAACGAGACGAGGCCCGTCTTTCGCCGGATGAAGCGGCTTTTTGAGGAGATTCGCTCCTGCCACCCGGCAAAGGAATCGTTTGTCTTTTTATCAATGGGCATGAGCAATGATTACGAAGTCGCCGTTGAGGAGGGGGCCACGCTGGTCCGCGTCGGCACCGCCCTCTTCGGCCAAAGGAGGACGATATGACGGCCCGCCACACCCTTTCGCCCATCGAGATCCAGAGCCACTCGTTCCGCAAGGTCATGCGGGGCTTCGACCCGGAAGACGTAAAGCTCTACCTGGCCGCGGTGGCCGAATCATACCAGGAGGTGGTTCTTGGCAACGCCAGGATGCAAAAGGAAATCGAGACGCTCTCCGCCAGCCTGGACGAGTTCCGCCGCCGCGAGAACCTTTTGAAGGAAGCCCTCTATCTCGCCCAGAAGACCGCCGGCGAGGTGAAGGCTCAGGCTCTGAGAGAAGCCCAGAGCATCATAGAGGAGGCCCAGGTCAAAGGCGAGTCGGCGTTGCAGGATTCGCAGATCAGGGCCCATGAAGTCGAGCGCCAGATCATGGACCTCAAGCTGGAACGCGAAAACCTCCTAGGCTCGATCAGGGACTTGGTTCGCCGCGTCAGCGCCCTGGTTGATGCCGTGGAGGAGAAGAAGTCCGAAGAAAACGCCGTTTCCTTCGGAAAAGGTTCTTGATGGCGGACTTCGATCTTCTGATCGGCCCCATAGGCTGTCTGGTCACGTGCCACCAGAATGGGCCGAGGACCGGCGCCTCGCTGAAGGAGCTTCCAGTCATTGCTGACGGCGCGGTCGGCGTTAAAGGCCGGACCATCAGCTACGTCGGGCCGTGGAGCGACGTCAAAGAGGCCACGGCATCGCGGCGGCTGGATGCATCAGGCCGCACGGTCATGCCCGGATTCGTTGACTCCCACACTCACATTCCTTTCATGGGGGATCGCGCCAACGAGCTTGTCCTGCGATTAAAGGGCGCCACCTACATGGAGATAGGAAAGGCCGGCGGAGGAATTCTTTCCACGATGCGGGCCGTGCGGGCCGCTTCGCCCGGTGAGCTTCTCGCCTCCGGCCGGGCTCACGCCAGGCGCCTGCTCAGCCACGGCGTGACGACCTTCGAGGCCAAGAGCGGCTACGGGCTTAGCCTTGAAAGCGAGTTGAAGCAGCTTGAGGCGATCAAGGCTATGGCCGGCGAAGGCTCTCAGCGCGTGGCGGCGACCTGCCTTTCTGCTCACTTTGTTCCGCCGGAGTTCAAAGGTTCGCCCGACGGATACGTTGACTTGATTTGCGGCGAGATTCTACCGGGCGTGGCGAGAAAAAAACTGGCGCGCTTCTGCGACGTCTTCTGCGAGGATGGCGCCTTCACTCTGGAGCAGTCGCGCCGCATTTTGACCAGCGGGAAGGCCCTCGGGCTCCTGCCTCGAATCCACGCGGACGAAATAGAAGACACCGGCGGGGCTTCACTGGCCGCCGAGGTGGGAGCGGTTTCCGCCGACCATCTGCTCGCCGCCTCGGAGGAGGGCATCGAGAAAATGGCCGCGGCCGGGGTGTGCGCGACGCTCCTTCCCGCGACGGCGTTTTACCTGAGAAAACCTTACGCCAAGGCGCGCGCCTTCATCGAGGCCGGTTGCCCGGTAGCCATTGCCTCGGACTGCAACCCGGGCTCGAGCTATACGGCAAACGCGCTGATGGTCCTGACGCTCGCGGTCTTCGGAATGGGAATGATGCCAGAGGAAGCGGTCTGGGCGATGACCCTCAACGCCGCTTACGCTTTAAGAATGGACGAGGAAGTGGGCTCCATTGCCGTTGGCAAAGCAGCCGACCTCTGCATCTGGAACGTCCCCTCCTACCTTCATCTTTTCTACCCGTTCGCCGAAAACCCGCTTAACGCGGTTTTTGTTGGCGGACGGAAAGTGGAAGCCTAAAAGACATAAGGACCGCTGAGCGGCAATTTGTGGCGTTTTGCGACCGCCTCTTTCAGCCCGCTTGTTTCGTCGTCTCGCCAGCCGGGCCTTTGCAGTTTTTGGTGGGGCAGGCGACGACCGTGTCGCCGCCACGGCGCTTTTCGACGAGGTAAGGGCTCTGGCAGATGTTGCAGGTGCCCTTGACCGGCTTGTCCCATGAAACAAAGTCGCACTTGGGATAGCCCGTGCAGCCGTAAAAGATCCTGCGGCTCTTGGAGAAGCGCTTCGCGAGCGGCTCGCCGCACTTGGGGCAAGGCACGTCGAGCGCCTCTTTCTTGATGTATTTGCACTTCGGGTAGTTGGAGCAGGCGACGAAGGCGCCGTATCTCCCGTGCTTCTTGACGAGAGGGCTCTTGCACTCGGGGCACTTCTCCTCGAGGATCTCGTCCTGGTGAAGGACGGCCTTGCCCTCCTTGTCCCGGCGGATCTTTTTGGTGTTCTTGCATTCAGGATAATTTTCGCAGGCGAGGAAGGCGCCGAAGCGTCCTTGCTTCATAACCATTTTGTGGCCGCACTTCTCGCACACTTCCGCGCCCTTGGGCACCTCCATGACCACTTCACCTGCGAGTGGCCTCGTTGTCTTGCATTCGGGATAGCCGGAGCAGGCCAGGAACTTTCCGAATTTTCCGACCTTCAAGACCATCGGGCGGCCGCACTTCTCGCACACCTCGTTGGTTGCTTCGCCCTCGGTCCTCAAGTTGGCCATGTCGCCCTCGGCCGCCTCAAGCTCCTTCGAGAACCCTTTATAAAACCTCTTCAAAAGCGCCAGGCGCGGCTCTTTGCCCTCCTCGACCTTGTCCAGCTCGGCCTCCATCGAGGCGGTGTAGCCTATGTCGAAAAGCGACGGGAAGTGTTTGACCAGAAGCTCGCTGACGACCTGGCCGAGGCCGGTCGGCTTCAGCCACGCCTGTTCCTTCATCACATAGTCGCGGTCCTGGATCGTGGAGATGATCGCCGCGTAGGTCGAGGGGCGGCCGATGCCGTTCTCTTCCAGGGCCTTCACCAGGGTCGCCTCGGTATATCGCGGCGGCGGCTCGGTGAACTTCTGTTCGGACTGCAGATCCAGCAGAGTGAGCGGCTCTCCCTCGTTGAGAGGCGGAAGCGCGCCCTTGCCCTCGCCCTCTTCCTCCGCTTCGACTTCGTACGCCGCCTTGAAGCCGGGGAAGACGAGCACGGACCCCTGCGCCAGGAAAGTCGCTTCGCCGCATTCGATTTGGGCGCGTGTGTTGTCGAAGAGGGCGTCCGCCATCTGGCTCGCAACGAACCGCTTCCAGATCAGCTTATAGAGGGAGTACTCCTCTCGCCCCAAGTATTCTTTGACCGAATCCGGGGTTCTGGTCACGTCGGTCGGGCGTATTGCCTCATGGGCGTCCTGGGCCGCCTTGGCCGGTGCGTAAAAGCGGGGCTTCGCGGGGACAAGCTCGCCGCCGTACTCCTTGGCGATGAAGTCGCGCGCCTTCTCAACCGCCTCCGGAGACAAGCGGGTGCTGTCCGTGCGCATGTAAGTGATGAGGCCGGCCGTTTCGCCCTTAGCCAAATCCACGCCCTCGTACAGTTTTTGGGCGATGGACATGGTCCTTTTCACCGGAAATTTCAACATCCTGGCCGCCTCCTGCTGAAGCTTGCTCGTTGTGAAAGGAGGAAGGGGCGACCGCTTCTGCCGTTTCTTTTCGACGCTGGCCACGCTCCAGGGCTTGCCTTCAAGCGAAGCGCGAAGAGCCCCGTTCCGTTCGGCGTTCTCGATGTTCGCCTTCTCTTTCGACACGTGGGTAAGGCGGGCCTGGAATGACTTCTTCGCCTCGCCTTCGAGCGTGGCGCTCACGACCCAGTACTCGCGGGGCTGAAAGGCCCCAATCTCGGCCTCGCGCTCGCAGATCATTCTTAGCGCGACGGTCTGGACGCGGCCGGCGGAGAGCCCTTTCTTCACTTTGTCCCACAGAAGAGGGCTGACCTTGTAGCCGACGAGCCGGTCAATTATCCTTCTTGCGATCTGGGCGGAAACCTTGTGCGGGTCTATCTCCAGCGGCTCCTCGACGGCCTTCTTGATCGCCGAGGAGGTGATTTCGTGAAAGAGGACCCTTCCGACGGGCTTGTTGGTGTCCTTTAAAATCTCCCCTAGGTGGTAACAGATGGCTTCGCCTTCGCGGTCAGGGTCTGCCGCCAGCAGAATCTTGTCCGCCTTCTTTGCCGCGCCGTGAATCTCCGAAACCACAGCCTTCTTGCTTGGAAGCACGACGAAGCTGGGCGCGAAATCCTTCTCCACGTCCACGGCTATCTTCTTGTCGGGAAGGTCTCGCACGTGGCCCATTGAAGCCTTGACGTGAAAATTTTTGCCAAGGTATTTGCCTATTGTCTTCGCTTTGGCTGGAGATTCGACGATCAGTAGCGTGGAGGCCATTTTTCTCCTTCTCTATCTTTATAGACGCGAGCGCGGCCCGAAACCGCGCCCCCGGTCAACGGGGAGCGGCGCTCGCCAGGGCGTAGCGCATCCCCGGCAATTCTACACAGGCGCCAGCAATTTTCAACTCCAACAGGACGGCGAGCACTTTCGAGGTCGGCCAGCCCGTCTCCTCGCAGAGCTTGTCTATGCTCTTGGGCTCGTCCGGCTGGAGCTTTCGCAGAAGCATTGAGGCCTCTCCGTCCGGCTGTGAATCCAGCTCCTCCCTCTTACTGCAAGGACGCAAAGCGCATCGAAGATTTGAGGGCATCTCCTCTATGATGTCCTCCACCCTTTGAACCAGTTTGGCGCCCTTCTGAATCAGCGTGTTCGGCCCGGAGCCGGTTCTTGAAGTGATGTTGTGGGGGACGCCAAACAATTCTCTTCCCGTTTCAAGGGTGAA
This sequence comes from Candidatus Aminicenantota bacterium, assembly GCA_027365515.1. GTDB lineage: Bacteria > Acidobacteriota > UBA4820 > UBA4820 > DSQY01 > JAEMPZ01. The sequence goes on along the minus strand of DAHXMK010000188.1, from coordinate 2,367 downwards.
ACGGGCTGTTACAAGAGAGCCTGACCTTCCGTCCGCTTCAACAACGACCGTACCCCATGCTATTCCCGCGATGATTCTGTTTCGGACCGGAAAGTTTCGCGGAATGGGCGGAACCCCCGGAGGATTCTCCGTCAGAATGGCCCCGCCCGCGTCGAGAATTTGCCCATAGAGCGCTTCGTTTTCTTTAGGATAGATGACGTCGAGCCCGGTGCCCAGGATCGCGATGGCGCGGCCGATCACGGCTAGCGAACCTTCGTGCGCCGCTGTATCAATTCCGCGAGCCAGCCCTGAAACAACCGCGCAACCTTCCCTGGCCAGATCGGCGCCCAGCATTCTGGCGACGTTCTGTCCGTAAACCGTGGAGAGGCGCGAGCCGACGACGGCAACCGCCGGCAAGTCGAAAACCTCCGAGGAACCCCGCAGATAAAGGGCCGGGGGCGGATCCGGAATCTCTCTCAACAGCCTCGGGTAGCGCTCGTCGGGCCATGCCAATATGGACATTCCGGACGCCAGTGCCGCCTCGTCCTCCCGCCGGGATTTTTCCAAGTCCAGTTTGGCAAGAGCCTTGCTTATTTTAGGGTCGCTCCTTCGGGGGAGCTGGCCCGCCGCCAGCGAGGAGATCACCTCCTCATCCTGGAAAAGGCGGGCGCGATCGGAGGTTGATATGGAAATCAGACGATTGAGCGCCGAAAAAACAAGGGAATCTTTCAAGGCCGCTCCTTTCAAGCAGGCCTTAAAGGCTATACCACAAAACGCGGCCAAGGCGCAAGGCGCGCCGTTCGGGGCGGATGCGGGGGCTTCGCTGGAATCGCCACTGCCGGTGATCATTCCAAACGTTTCCGAACAGGAGTTCGAAGAAACGGTCCTCTGCCACTTTCCTTTCCTCCATTCCATGGCTCTGAAAATAACAAGAAGCGAGGATGACGCCCAGGACCTGGTTCAGGAGACGATCTTGAGGGCCTACCGCTTCTACGACAAGTACGAACAAGGCACAAACTGCAAGGCGTGGCTCTACAGGATAATGAAGAACACCTTCATTAACAACTACAGGAAGGCCAAGAGGCACCAGAACGAGACCTCGTACGAAGAGATCGAAGAGGTGCTGGACGCGGAAGTGGACGCCCCCGCCGCCGCGGCCGATCCGCAGGCGAGCTTTGAAAACAGCCGCCTGCGAGAAGAGGTCGCCGAGGCGCTTGAGGCCCTTCCGGGAGACTACAGGTCGGCGCTCTCCCTCTCCCTCGTTGACGGCTTCTCCTACAAAGAGATCGCGAAGCGGATGGGGTGTCCCATCGGAACGGTGATGTCCAGGATTCACCGCGGGCGGATGATACTTAAGGACAAACTCAAGCCGCTGGCTGAGGAGACCGGCTGGTGGCATCAGAACGAGGCCGCCATAGCCTGAAGCACTTGTCACGGGCGCCATTTTGGTGCATCTTATAGCAAGGGCTGGAATAGAGAACCGCGCCGCCCGCTTTCATAAGCCAGTGGCGTTGCTTGTAAGACGCCCCGAAAGGATGGTTTCGTGATGAGCCGTAACGCAAAAATAGCAGTCCTATTGATGGCAGCGGCGTTCGTGGGCTCCATGGCCGCCTCCTCTTACTTGTCGCCTATGGCACAGCAGGCCGGCGTGGCGGTTGGCCAGAAAGCGCCCGACTTCAAGCTGGAACCAGTCGGCGGCGGCAAGCCGATGAGTCTCCAGCAAATTCATGGCAAGGCCGTCGTCGTCGTCTTCTGGGCCACTTGGTGCCCACCGTGCAGGCGCGAGATCCCGGCGCTCAAGGATTTCTATCAGACTTACACTCCGAAGGGCGTTCAAGTCGTAACGGTGACGATTGATTTCAGGCAATCTCGCGAGGACGTCGTCCAGTTCGAACAGAAGTACGAGCTGCCCTACATAGTCCTCTGGGATTCGGGCAACAAGGTGTCGGACGTCTGGGGAGTCGAAGGCATCCCGACCAACCTGGTCCTCGACGGGGACGGAGTCGTGCGCTACCGCGGCCATGAAGTTGACTCGGAAATGGTTTCGGCGGTTGACACGATCCTCAAGGGCGGGAAGGCCTAGAGCTTCGTGGCTGCCAAATACATAGGAGCCCACGTCAGCGCCTCCGGGGGGCCGGCGAACGCTCCGGCCAACGCCTCTGAAATCGGCGCCACGGCTTTCGCCCTCTTCGTAAAAAACCAGCGGCAGTGGAGCGCTCCTCCCTTGACCGGCGAGCAAGCCGACGCTTTCAAGACCGCCTGCGAGAAACATGGATTCCAACCGGACCAAATTCTTCCGCACGACACGTACCTCATCAACTTGGGAGCGCCTGACGCCGAAAACCTGAAAAAGTCCCGCGCCGCTTTCCTGGACGAAATGGTCCGGTG
>DAHXMK010000181.1 GCA_027365515.1 Candidatus Aminicenantota bacterium | reverse complement strand
AAATGTGAAAAGCGCTTTGCCACTCCTTCGTCTCCAATTGTTTTTCTTGCGGGCTTGAAGCCTCCGGCGCGTTGCTCTATCATCCAATTGCCGCCGGGGCTTGGCGCGCAAAGTCGTCGCACGCGGCATGACCTACGGCCTGTTCGGGGGCTTATCATGAAGATCGCCTTCATGTCGGACATTCACGCCAACTTGCCGGCGCTATGGAGCGCCCTTGAGGACGCGCGACGCCGCGGCGCGCGCTCCGTCGTCGTCGCGGGAGACATAGTCGGCGGAGGGCCTCACCCCGCCGAAGTCGTCAGGCTCCTCATGAAAAAGAAAGCCACCGCGATTCGAGGCAACGTTGACAGAAGGACCATCGCGAGGCTTGAAAAGCCTAAGAAGCTTCTGAAAAAGGCGAAAGAGGGGACGCTCGGAGCGTTGGCCAGATGGGCGGCGCTGCAACTGGGCGAAAGGGAGCGCCAGTGGCTGGCCGCGCTGCCCGGCGACCTGAAGTTGAATCTCGGCGGCACGGCCGTCCTGGTAGTTCACGGCAGCCCTTCGGGCGACGAGGATTACATATACCCTAGCATCACCGCCGAGGGCTTGGCGTCGAAGCTCAAGGAGGAGAAGCCGCAAGTTATTGTCTGCGGCCATTCTCATCTGCCCTTCGTGCGCAAGGTCGGCGGTACGCTGGTCATAAACTGCGGGTCAGTGGGCAAGCCGGTGGACGGCGACCCAAGGGGGAGCTACGCTCTGGCCGAATTCGACAAGAAGGGGGCCGGAGCGAGAATCATCCGGTTCAAATATCCAGTCGAGGAATCGGCGCGCGATCTTGAGAAACTCCGTTCCGGCTTCGCGCCGAAAGAGCTGCGCTTGGGCGTGAAGGGCTGACGCCGTGGACGCCCGGCGAGCCGCCTTTCTTGTCGGGCAGTCCAGGCGGCTCTCATCTCTCGTTTCGGCGCTTTGCCGAACCGGATACGCGGTCTCGAAGCAGCAACCGTTCGAGGCCGAGGACGTTTGCTTCGACACCCAGAACGGCGCGCTGTACAAGGCGGGAGCGAGGCTGAAGCGGCGTCTCCAAGCCGGCCGGGAGAATTGGCTGCTTGAAACGGGAGACGGCTTGATCGCCGAAAGCCCACTCCAGCAAAGCTCCTCTCCCGGCGGCGAACTCTCCGCAAAGCTCCAGGAAATTACAAAAGGGCGCGAGCTTTTTGTGCAGGCCCGCGTCAAGAGCCGCGGCCGCGCGTTTTTCATCGAAGGGTTCGCGGAAAGCTCGTTCGGCGCTTTGTTTGTCAGCGAGAAGTTCGCCACGGAAAATGGGAGTTGGCTTGACGGCCGAAGGGCGCTTGAAGTGGTACAGCTGGCCGGGCCGCCTCAAGAGCTAGCCAGGCTGGGAACGTTTCTGAGGGGTGCTTCGGGCCTGGCCGATGGCGAGTGCGACGCTCTCGAAGCGGCCCTTGCCGCGCTTGGCCTTCCATTGCCCGGCGCTCCAATTCCAGAGCGGCTTAAGGTCCAGCCTGATGATGCGGTGGTTCTGGCCGCGCGGAAGGTCATCGCCCAACAGGCCTACAAGATGAGCGCGAACCTTCGCGGCACGATGGACGACCGCGACAACGAGTTTCTCCATGACCTGCGCGTCGCCACGAGGCGCGCGCGCTCCGCTCTCCGTTTGTTCGCGGAAGGCCTCGGGCCGAGGCGCGCCGAATCCCTGCACGCGGAAATGGGGAGCATCGCGAGGTTGTTGGGAAAAGTCCGCGACCTCGACGTATTTCTTGAGAATCTGCCGGAGAGGATGGAACGAGCCCGCATGCTTCCTCCATCGAGAGAATGGCTGCTTGGGTGCGTAAAGGCGAGGCGCGCTGAAGCGCGCGACGACCTGGTAGGCCAGCTTGCATCAAAGCGGTTTCTCAATCTGCTGGAGAGGGTGGGGAGGCTGGCTTCATCGAAGCCGCCCAGCTTCCCCAAAGGCATAGCCTCCCTGCCCGCTACTGAGGCCGCGCCGCTTCTTGTCGGACCAGCGTCGAAGCGGCTTCTAAGGCAGTGGCGCAAGCTCGCCACGGCGCCAGAAGCGGCGGAGCTGCACCGGTTGAGGATACTTGCAAAGAGGTTCAGATACGCCGCCGAATTTTTCCGGCCGGTGTTCGACGACGAAAGCGCCGGGCAGTACCTGTCCGCTCTAGTAAGCCTTCAAGATTGCCTCGGCGCCCACCAGGACGCCGCCGCCGCCGAAGCCTTTCTTCAGGAAGCCGCCAAAGAAGCCGCCGCGACAAATGCCCCGCCCGCCGTCATTCTCGACTTGGGCTCCCTCATCCAGGTTCTTCGCGAGGAATCCGCCTTCCACCGCGCCCAACTGACGCAACTATGGAAGGCGTTCAGGCAAGCGAAGCTTCCGTTCTCCTAGGCAACAACGAAAGCCAGCGGCAGGTAAGAATCAATCAAGGCAATTTGCCCGCTTGACTACGGCGCTTCCAAAGTGTGTAAGCGGAGTTGTTCCAGACGGGATCGTAATTTGCTCGGAGGAACTTCTCTAATGGTTCCGACGGCTCCGACGGCAGGTTGGGGCCGAAGCCCCATTGGACATCATTGTTTAATAACATCGCTTCCCATTGGGCCATCTGATCAGCGCTGGTGAAACCTCCTGGCAGGATGTAGTTGTACCTTGTAGGATTTGGGTGCTGGGTCAAAAAGTTTATGAGCGGGTCAAACCCATAGCAGAAGAGAGGGTCGCTTTTAGGGACATTGTCCGATATCGCGTCCACGATCCCCTGTATCTCGCTCGCTTCCACGGGGCTGAATGTCTGGTAACTTCCGGCCGGGGTTGCTACATCGTGAAGCCGTCTTTTTTCAGATGCAGCCTTGATTCTAAGAACACCAAATAGAACGAAACAGGTTAAAAGCGCCAAGGCAAAGCCCTTGGAAAAAAGAGCAAGCGCTTTTTTGGGCGAGGCGGTCACTCTTTCCATTCCTATGGCGAAAGCGACCATCGGGATTGGCGCCGCCCAAATAAGGTTCATCAGGGACCAGCGGTGCCAGGCGGCGAGCAGGAATGCAGCGGAAAGGGCTGCCAATAGAGCAAGCGAGAAAGGCGGCAGCCATTTGCGCCTCCAAGCCAAGACTAAAGCAAACAGGCAAAGAAACGGCAAGAGGTAAACAAACATCGAGGCAAGGGCGATCGTTGTGGCGTAAACCGGGGCGACGCGGAAAGCCTCTGGATCCCACTGCGAAAGAATCTGTGTAAATCCAGAAAGAAACGTTACCTTATTGCCTCCAGCGCCATGATAGTGCTCCAGTGGAAACAGAAGCCATTCCTTAAAGAGGACCATCGGCCCGGCCTTGATCCCCAGAGGCAAAACTACCATCAGGGCGACCGCCCCGATGCCTGTAAACAGGCCAGCCAGCATTCTCGGCCTTGCTCCTTTTGGCAAAGCAAGCGCGGCTATTAAAACACCGATAATCGCATAGCCGCCCTGGTCCTGGAGCGTCAGCGCGGCCAAACCAAGCAGCGCTCCTCCCAAAGCCGCAAGAAGCCAACCACGGAGACGCGAAGACACGGAGGGGCATTGTTTGTTTGGCGAAAGAGCCATCGCGGGCAAGGCTTCGTTGGTTGGCGTCTGGCCTTCTCTCCCTCCGTCCGCCGGATCGCAAGCCCCGGTGGCTTGATCAATGCAAGAGGCGATCTTCTTTGTCTTTCCGGAGGTCGGTACTTTTCCGAGCCTCTGTGCCTCTGTGGTGGAAAATGCGCCAAACGCCGCATCCAGGACGGGCAGTGCGGCCAAAAGAAGAATGTCCGCGAGCCAGTGGTGGCTTGCGAAGGGCCAGACGCCAACGCCGAATGGGACCAGCAAGGCAAGCACCAGGGCCACGTACAGCGGCTTTTTCAGATAGCGCCTTGCCACAACCCATGACAGTATAAGAAGTACTATGCCGTATAGCGCGCCTAGGAGCCTGAGGGACAGAACCGAAGGGCCGAGCAGACTAAAAAGAGCCGTCTGCGCGTAAGCGGCAACCGGGGGAATGACTTCGAAGAAGTCTCTTTGCGGAACTTGCCCCTGCGTGATTCGCCACGCATCCATGGCCAGCACGCCTTCGTCACCCACCACCGGCTTCAGGTCAAAGTGAAAAATTGAGAAGAGAACGGCCAGCAAAAAGACTATTAGTGGCAATAACTCCGGCCGCCGTGAACCATTTCTCGCCGGGATGAAGCCGTTACCACTCCCCATGCGCCAATTATGGCCGATTCGTGGTATCTTTGCCAGGGAGGCTGAGTTGGAACGATTTCACGACCAAGGAGAATACCGGACGTGGAACGATGAGATGATTCGCCGCCACGACCCCGGTGCTTATTACGCAAGCCCTTTTGTCCGCTGGCTGGAAGGATTTCGCATTAGGGCCATTCTTAGAGAACTGAAAGCCACTAGGAAGGGCCGTTTTCTCGAAATCGGGTGCGGTTTCGGCTTCGTGCTTGAGAAGATTGACATTCGCTCCGGCTTCGCCAGATGCGCCGGCCTCGATCTGTCGAGGCCCTCTCTGAAGGCCGCCCGTGGACGCCTGGGATCCACGCTCCCGTTGATTGAGGGCGACGCCATGGCGCTGCCGTTTAGAAATGGGACGTTTGACGCGGTGCTATTGACAGAAGTCATCGAGCACGTGCCCGACCCGGTGGCGGTCCTGAAAGAAGCCGCGAGAGTAATCGCGCCGGGTGGCGTTCTGCTAGTCACGGCTCCCAACGAGGCAATGATCAACAGGCTAAAAATCGTCTTAAGAAAGACCGGGCTTTGGAGGCTCTTCTTCTCCCGTTATGACGCCGCCGACCACATGGAAGACGAATGGCACTTGCATTTGGTGACCCCCAACCTGCTGTCCCGTTGGATCAGAGAGGCGGGGATAAGCCAACCACGGCAACGCATGGTGCCGTTTCCATTCCTTCCATTGCGGAACATCGCCACCGCCAAGATTGGCTCTGCCACAGAGAGCGGCACGAATGCAAACAGCGATTAATGAACGTAATCCGGCTTTCTCAAAAAGAGAAAATAGGCGCCGTTGTTCCATACGCACGCGTAGTTTTTGATGATATAGCCTTCGAATATCTCCTTGGAGTCAGGCGGTCGAGTCAGCAGTACCGATACTTCCGGCCTTTTATCCAATAAACTGATGACCTCTTTCTCTTGCTCAACGGTATTATAATAAGGATAATATAGGAAATTATACCGCGTCGGGTTTGGATGAAGAGTCAGAAAGTTGGGCAAACAGGCGAAACCGTTCATTATCATCGGCGACCCTGGTGGAGTAAACCGCTCCACCGCCCCAATCGCGCCTGCAAGTTGCGCTGCCTGAGCGTAATTGTTCCACCTGAGCGTGCCGGCAGCGCCGCGAACCGGAGCGTTGTATTCCGGCGCAGCATATCTGAACATGATCGACGCGTAAGTTACGGCACTCAAAACGGCAATTCCGGCTAAGACCACGATTGCTCTCTTCAATATTGACTTGTTATGGGAATGGGCAAAAATGTCATCAGCAGACTTCAGTGCCAAGACCAACAGGATCGGAAGGGCCCACAGAAGGTTGGTCACCGCCCATCGGTGGCCGCAGGCGCCCAGAAATGCTAGCCAGCCGGAGAAAAGTGCCCCCAGCTCCCATCTTTCAATCCGCTTATAATGCCAGATGGAAAAACTTCCGGCAAGGGAGATAAAGGGCATCATGGACACTATTGCAAGAAGCACGGTTAGAGAAAGCGTATAGAGTGGCAGTGTCTTGAATATCCGCGGGTCGTAATTGACAAGCACTTTCTCCCATCCGCTGAAAAAACCGGAGGCTTGGATGTCGTGATTGTTGTAATGATGCAATGGGAAAGCGATCCAGTCGTTCCATAGGGTGCCAATGGATACAAGCGGGAGCAGGTACATGGCGAAGGCGGCCGCCACGACGATGCCTCCCAGCATCCACGACCCTAGGACCCGCCATCGGAGCTTCCTCTCCGGTATCCATAACAATGACAAACAAGGCAGAGCAAGGACGAGATAGGCACCCTGGTCTTGTAGAGTAAAACAAGCCAGTGCGCATAGAACGCCTGCCATGATCGCGTTTAGCGCGGGCTTGTGCCCACGCCCCGCTTCGATTATGGCCGATATGCCAAAGAGTTGAAGGATATCAACGACCCAGTGGTGGCTGGGTATTGGCCAAAATGCGGTACCGCACGGAATCAAGATCGCAGCAGCGGCCGCCTGCCTCCACTCCTTAACGTCAAGTTGGCGTAGTAACCTTATGACGGCAACGATGAGAAGCAGCCCATACACCACGGCCAAAAGTCGTTCGGCCGCAACCGATGGGCCAAAGAAAGCGAAAAGCAAAGCGGTGGGGAGGAAGGAAAATGGCGGGATAATTTCAAAAAAATCCCTGTATGGGATTTGCCCATTCGAGATTCTCCAGGCTGAAAGCGTGGCTACTCCCTCGTCACCGACGATAGGGTACAGGTTGAATGTCCTCGAGAGGTAAAGCACGCATAGCAGCAAAAGAAGTGCCAGCGTGACGCCCCCCCCCCCCCTTTTCGGTGAACAAAACGGCCGAGGGCGGAATCAGCCGGAACCCAACGCGACAACCAAGCAACGGCGCCTCCATCCATCACATTCCCTCCCGCCAGAAGCAGGCTGCCCGGCCGGCCGAAACAAGCGGCAAAGCACCGAACGCAAAACGGCTAAGCACGAAAAAAGAGGCAGAAGCGATGCCTCTGCCTCTTTTTCATTTAACGAGCAGCCTTACCTAAAACTCATCAGCCGCCGGACTGCTTGCCTTCGGGTGCCTGCAAGAATGAACTGTCGCCCCAAACGATATCGGTGTCGTAATGATGCGTCTGCAGAGTGCCTAAAGCGGCCCCTTGCGGGCTCGCGCACCATTGTCCGGCTATCGCTGAACCCGCGGCGGCGCCCAAATCGAGAGCTGAAGCACTGTTCGCACGGTCCGCGCCCTCTGACCAGATACAAAAATGCTGGGCGATCACGGCCATGGCATTGGGGTCGGTGCTGAGAGTAGGTTGGTCAACACCAGCCTGATACTGGTAAGCGGTCTTCCAGCCATCCGTTTCCGGGACCTTCTGAATAAGGTCCGGCACGACAACCGTCTGTCCACCTATGTTCACGATAGTAGGCCACAAGGTGGCAGGAATCGCAGCCGCGAGGTTAGAACTCATATAGCCGCCGAAGTCAACGCTGAAAGACTGGGCCGCCGTTGCCATGGTCTTGATTTCGGCCGTGGACCTTTTCTGCCTTGACCGCTCGATTGCATCAAGCAGGTTCGGGATGGCGATCGCGGCGATGATGCCGATGATCGCGACGACGATCAGAAGCTCGATCAGGGTAAAACCTCTCTGTTTTCTCATGCGTCACCTCCTCTAAGCGACAGGCACTTGTGTAGCAAAAAATGGGCCAACTCTCCGGCTCCACGGTCCAATTTCGCCAGGTCTGCGGCTATGCAAACAGATGATGAATAATATGGTACTTTGAGCTCTTCTTGCCGTGATAGCAAGCGATCCGCCAAAACACCTTGGCTGCCTTGCACTGCTAATCGCCACTTCTCGGCGGTGTTTTGTGACAAAAGATGTCCCTTAGCACTTGGTTTGTTTGCCTTCCGGCGACTGTTCAAACGAGGAGTCTCCCCATACGATATCCGACTGATAGCAGTGCGTTGAACGCGTTCCCGGAATGGTACCGGGTTGCTGCGCGGAGCACCATGCAGGAGCAATATCTAAGGCGCTTGCGGAGCCATCCGTTCCTCCTCCTGGAGCGCCATCGTCACCTAGTGAAAAGATACAGAAATGGCCAGCTACGACCTTACCGAGAGAATCGTTCCGTACCGCACCATCGGGTCCGCCATAGTATTGAAATGGAGAGAGCCAGCCGTCCAAAGATGGTATAGCTTGAATAAGGCTTGGGACGATTACCATCTGTCCGTCTTTGTCATCCAGGGTGGACAAATTGGGCACGACATTGCCGTTGCAGGTGGAATAAGGGTAACCGCCAAAATCAGTCCGGAATTCCTGCATGACTATTACCATCGTACGTATGTCTGCCACACTCCGCTTCTGTCTTGATCGGTCAATTGCATCCAGCATGTTAGGTATTGCTATCGCCGCTAAAATGCCAATGATCGCCACGACTATCAGCAACTCAATCAGGGTGAAGCCCTCTTGCTTCTTCATGCATTACCCCCATGAAGCGGGGCCAGCAAAAAAGGTGCCGGGAGTGCCGCGGCGGCTATGAAAACAGCGCAATGTAGTGCTCCCCTCAAGTCAAGCCACCTGGTTGCGTTGTTGAGCCCGGTATTGGTGGGGGCTCAAGTAGTTTAGTGACTGGTGCGGCCTCTCCTCGTTATAGAAGCGTATCCAAGCGCTGATGGTCGTCTTGGCCTCGTCGAAGGTTTCGAAGTTGTGAAGCCATGTGCATTCCTCTTTAAGGCTTCTGAAGAAGCGTTCAATCATGCCGTTCTGTTCTGGCGTGTATGGGGTGATGAACTCCTGGCTGAGGTTATAGTCCCGGCAGGCG
>DAHXMK010000170.1 GCA_027365515.1 Candidatus Aminicenantota bacterium | reverse complement strand
ATGGGGGGGGGGCGAGCATGGCTCGGATGGGGTGCGAGTATGGATCAGGGGGTATGCGCGCACCGCCTTGGGGTTATGCGAGTGGGAACCGGGCGGTGTGCGAGCAAGAATCGGGAGGATGCGAGCAGGGATCGAGGTGGCTGCGAGCAGGGACCGGAGGGGAAGCGACGCCCCCCACCGGCGACATCGGCACGCCGAGGCCACCCGCGTACAAAGCGTGAGAAAGTGAGACGTAAGAGGTGAAACGTGAGCCGTAAGGGAGGGGCTCCGTCCCCTCCCGTAGCGGCCTTTGCTTGCAAAGGCCGAAAACATCCCACGTCCGGTGACCGGCCAGTGAGACGTAAGAAGCGGCTTGTGACTCGTGAGTAGTGAGTAGTGAGTAGTGAGTAGTGAAGGATGCAAAGCGCGGGAACGGGGTTTCGCTTCCGCGTCCCGCTGGCAAAGGCAGACGGGGCGCTCGGTTGGCCCTTCGCGCCAGCCGCCCCCGTTCCCGCGCCGAGCTTTCGCGCCGCCCTTTTCTTTTTGCGCTATAATCCGCGCAGGGGGAATTGATGAGCGACGTTCTTATTCAACAGTACCTGAACAATCTTCAGGACTTGCGGAAGGTGTCCGGCACCTCGCGCGAGAGCGTCGTTCGAGAGGCGTTCAAAGACCTTTTGAAGGAATGGGGCAAGCAATACAACCTGGTTTTCGTTCCCGAATACGAGATTGAGACGCCGGCGAAGGAGCGCCGCTACGTTGACGGAGCGCTCCTGCACGAACTGCGCGTTCCCTTCGGCTATTGGGAAGCGAAGGACGAGAAGGACGACCTCGACGCCGAGATCGCCCACAAGTTCAAGCGCGGCTATCCGCAGGACAACATCATTTTCGAGGATTCGACCGAGGCCGTCCTGATTCAGAACCGCCAGACCGCCATGCGCTGCCCGGTGGACGATGTGAAGGCGCTCTCGCATATGCTCGGCGTCTTCTTCAGCTACGAGCGGGCCGAGATATCCGATTTCCGCAAGGGCGTCGAGCAATTCAAAGCCGATCTGCCCGCCGTCCTAGAAGCCTTGCGCGCCATGATTCAGAAGGCCATCGAGGAAAACAACACCTTCCGCGAAGCGTCGAAGAAGTTCCTCGCCCACGCGCAAGAGGCGATCAACCCTGCCCTCGCCGAGGCCGACGTTCGGGAGATGCTCATCCAGCACGTTCTGACGGAGGAGATTTTCTCGAAGGTTTTCAGCGAGGACGACTTCCACCGCCAGAACAACGTGGCTAGGGAGCTTTACGCCCTCGAGGAGACCTTCTTCACCGGCGACGTGAAGAAGCGGACGATGAAGGCGCTGGAACCTTACTACGCCGCGATTCGTTCCGCCGCAGCGCGCATTTCGAGCCACCACGAGAAGCAGGCCTTCCTCAAGGTGATTTACGAAAGCTTCTACAAGGTTTACAACGTCAAGGCCGCCGACCGCCTCGGCGTGGTTTACACGCCCAACGAGATCGTCCGCTTCATGGTCGAGAGCGCCGACTGGCTTTGCGACCGCCACTTCGGCAAGAACCTTATAGACAAGGAGGTGGAGATTCTCGACCCTGCGGCGGGCACCGGCACGTTCATCTGCGAGCTGCTGGAACATTTCAGGGGACAGCCCCGGCGGCTGAAGGACAAGTACCTCAACGAGCTGCACGCCAACGAGGTCGCTATCCTTCCCTACTACGTCGCCAACCTGAACATCGAGGCGACTTACGCCGCGATCACCGCCGAGTACGCCGAGTTCCCCAACCTCTGCTTCGTGGACACGCTCGACAACGTGACGGCGCTTCGCGCCGCGAAAATGGTGCAGAGCAGCGTCTTCGGCGGCGTGAGCGAGGAGAACCTTGAGCGCATCAACCGGCAGAACAAGCGCAAAATATCGGTCATCATCGGCAATCCTCCCTACAACGCCAACCAGATGAACGAGAACGAGAACAACAAGAACCGCGAATACCCGGAGATTGACAAGCGGATCAAGGCGACCTACATCGCGGCCTCCACCGCGCAGAAGACGAAGCTCTACGACATGTACGCGCGCTTCTTCCGCTGGGCGAGCGACAGGCTGAACGAGAACGGCATCCTGGCCTTTGTCAGCAACTCCTCCTTCATTGACAGCCGGACCTATGATGGTTTTCGCAAGGTCATCGCCGAGGAGTTCAACGACATCTGGGTCGTAGACCTCAAGGGAAATGCGCGCACGAGCGGAGAGCGCCGGCGCCGTGAAGGCGGAAATATATTCGAGGACAAGATTCGCGTCGGTGTCGCGGTCTACTTCTGCGTAAAGAAGAGCGGCGCCACTGGTTGCCGCATCCATTACAAAGCGGCGAATGATTACGCCAAGGCCGACGACAAGCTCGCCTTCCTCGGCAACGCCAAACTGCGCTCCATCACGATGGAAGAGATCAAGCCAGACGCAAAGCACAACTGGATCAACCTCGTCGAGAACGATTTCGACACGCTCATCCCTATTGCAACCAAAGCAACAAAGTCCGCGAAGAAAGAAAGCCAGGAAAGAGCGATATTCAAACTCTTCTCGCTAGGTGTTGTCACCGCACGCGATGAATGGGTTTATGATCTCAACAAACATGATCTGGAGACGAAAGTAAAGAAGTTTGTCTCCTTGTACGAAAAAGACCGAGCGCGCTGGAGTAGCAGTAAGGATGTGAAGGCAACCGCTGATTTTGTTGATCGAAAGATAAAATGGACCAGCGAGCTCGAAAGTTACATGAAAAGAGGAAGCATATTGCGTTTCTCGTCAGAGCGTATACGGAGTTGTATGTATCGCCCTTACTGTGATACCAAGACTTATTATGACCACATTATCACCCACCGCGTATATCAGCAGGATAGCATCTTCCCGATAGCGGGCCAGTGGCGCAATCAATTGATTGCTTTAAATGTCGGAAATAAACCCTTCAATGTCTTAGCTGCAAATCGTTTGATAGATTACCATTTTAATGGTGATGCCATCTGCTTTCCACTGCATTGCTACGGCGAAACGGGACAACATCACGACAACATCACCTCCTGGGCTCTGGAACAATTCCGCGAGCGCTATGAGGCGAAGGGCTCGAAGTCCGCCCGCTCTATCACGCGCGAGGACATCTTCCATTACGTCTACGGCGTCCTCCACGATCCCGTCTACCGGGAGAAGTACGCGCTGAACTTGAAGCGCGAGTTCCCGCGCATCCCGTTCTACGAGGATTTCTGGCGGTGGGCCGATTGGGGAAAGGAATTGATGGAGCTTCATATCGGCTACGAGAGCGTGGAGCCCTTCGCCCTCAAGCGCGCGGACGCGCCAGACGAAAAGGCGCGCAAGGCGGGCCTTTCGCCCAAGCCATTCCTGAAGGCCGACAAGACCCACGGCATCATCACTCTCGACACCGAGACAACTTTGAGCGGCGTTCCCGCCGAAGCCTGGGAATACAAGCTCGGCAACCGCTCGGCCCTCGAATGGATACTCGACCAGCACAAAGAGAAGAAGCCCAAAGACCCGACCATCCGCGAGAAGTTCAACACCTACCGCTTCGCCGATTACAAAGAGAAGGTCATTGACCTATTGATGCGCGTCACCACCGTAAGCGTCAAAACCGTTGCCATCACCGAAGCCATGAAGAAGGTGGCTCGATGATGAGAAGCGGTCTTATGCGCCAGATCGCTGCGGCGAACAAAGATATCAACCAATTCATTTACCAACTTTGCATTTTATCGCATGATGAGATTTGCATCGCATAAGGAAATGATCGACCTATGGTTTATGCGGCTTAAGAGGTAGATAGAAGCAGGAGGCGATTACAATGCCAGAGACTGGTTTCAAGGCCGTGAAGTCATTGCACCTGGACCTTCGGAACTTCAGGACTATTCCACAACCTGATGAGGCTCACGCCATCAATGCGATTATCTCGACCAACCCAGATTGGTTTTGGGCCTTAATGGAGAGCATACTCGAAGACGGTTACCACCCAACCGAAAACATCATCTTATTAAATACGGCAAGGGAATTGTCAGTAAAGGAAGGAAACCGCCGTGTCGCCGCTCTCAAGTTGATTCTGGCGCCGCTGGATGACATTGAAATACCTGATCACCTGAGTAGAAAAATTAACGCGCTTTCGTCTCAATGGAAACGGCAAAATTCGAAAGTGCCCTGTGCGATCTACGCTAACACGGAAAAGGCCATAGTGGACAAGCTGGTGGCCCTTACGCACGCCAAGGGTGAGAAGGCAGGTAGGGATAAGTGGAACGCCGTTGCGAGAGCCAGATATGCCCGCGATCAAAAGAAGGACTCGGAGCCTGGCTTGGATCTCCTTGAGCAGTACTTGCGACTCGGCAAGAACCTGTCTCCACAACAGGCTGAACGATGGGCTGGTGAGTACCCGCTAACTGTTTTGAATGAAACTATCCAGAAACTTGTCCCGCATCTTGGCGTTTCATCGCCCAAGGAACTATCTCAACGATACCCAACGAAGAACAAGCGTGTCCTGGATAAGATATTGTATAATATTGGCATCGACCAACTAGGGTTCAAAGAGATACGAGACCATAAAAACTTCTTTGGTGCCACATATGGGATTGCCGTTCCAGCGCCAGCAATGGGCGGGACATCATCTGAGCAAGGGACCCAGACGCCGCTAGCACAAGTGCCTGCGCAAACAGGAAGTGGAGAAATAAGGCGTACTGCTCTTGCCTCTACCGATCCACGATCGGTCCGTAAACTCCTTAAAGAATTTCGACCACAAGGCATTGGTCGCGAAAAGCTCGTTACACTACTGGGAGAGGCCCGCACTCTAAAGATTGATAAACAGCCACACGCATTTTGCTTTCTTCTGCGGTCCATGTTTGAGCTGTCGGCGAAGGCTTATTGCGCTGACCATCAAGCCGCAGGCGGCCCAAGTGCAATGAAATCGAACGGAGAAGACAAACACCTCGTTGACCTGCTACGCGAGATCACGAATCACTTGACCAGTAACAAAACAGAAAAAACTAGAACTAAGTTGCTTCACGGCGCTATAGCTGAACTTGGGAAGCAAGAGGGACTGCTCTCTGTAACATCCCTGAATCAGTTGGTGCACAATCCCTCATTTTCGGTAGCTCCCGCAGACATCAGCCTATTGTTCGGCAATGTCTTCCCCCTTCTTAAAGAAATGAGCAACTGAGAATTCGCTGCGATGGAGAGGCGCTGTGGGCATCTATAGAACGCCGCTGAGGTACCCAGGTGGTAAACAGAAGATTTGGCCATTTATCGCTGAGATACTAGCCGCGAATGACTTGGTCGGTGGGCAGTATGTTGAAGCGTACGCCGGCGGCGCTGGCGTAGCAATGGAGTTGCTTTTAGGCGGGTTGGTGTCTCGCGTCCACCTTAATGACTCTTGCCCTGCGGTATTCTCTTTCTGGCACACGGTACTCAACGCACCCGAGGAACTTTGCCGCAAGATTTCAAGGGCCTCCCTTACAATTGAGGAATGGCGCAGACAGAGAGAGATTCTCAGACGACCGCTTGAGGCCGATCGTCTTGAATTGGGATTCGCCACGTTCTATCTGAACAGGTGCAATCGTTCAGGGATACTAACAGCCGGAGTCATAGGCGGATTGGCTCAGGGAGGCAATTGGAAGATGGATGCGCGCTTCCCAAGAAACGAATTGATTCGAAGGGTGGAGGCAATTGCCGACAAACGATGTGCCATCAAGATAAGGAACTGGGATGCTGAGAGGTTTCTAAAGGACTACGTGCAGAAGCTCCCTCAGAACACGCTCATCTATTGCGATCCACCTTACTACAATAAGGCGGAGCGTCTCTACATGAATCACTACACCGCCGCCGATCATGCCCGGATTGCGAGCGTAATTCAAAACAAGGTCGTTCACCCCTGGATTGTATCGTACGATAATGCAATGCCAGTTGCCGTCTGCTACGAGAATAGGAGGACGTTTCTTTACACGCTTCAGTACAATGCTGCCAGGCCTCATCGAGGAGAGGAACTCTTCTTCATCTCCGACGGCCTCAATTTGCCAACTCGATCATCCATACCTGCAATCGATCTTGCATTGAGGAAAGAGGGGATTGTAGGACAGTTGCATCTCTCGATTTGACGTTGCCCCCTGTTATGGGGTCCCGGGCAGGCGTAGCCATTAGCCTTATCCGTAACCAAGAAACCACCTGGGGTCAAATCTTGCTTTCTAGCATTTCTCGTTTCTGAATATGGTCCTGCCTGCCTCGCTTCATGCTCATTGTCCTTGCCAACTCAAAACTCGCAACTCACTTGGTTAACTGAATACCCTTCCTCAATTCAACATTCAAAATTCACCATTCGCAATTCGCGCGCGCTTCCGTGCCCTCCGGTTCGCGAGCTACGCAAAACCGCCGGGCCGAATCCTGCTTTCTAGCATTTCTCGACTCTTAGCGCGGCTTGGTCTGCCGTGTTGTCGCTCCTAGACGATGTGCAGAGACATCGCCGGCGTCGCGGCGCCTTGCATCCGGAGCCGTGGCGCTGGCAACGCGGCCTACGGGAGTTTTTCAACAGCCTGCTAGAGGCCGGGCTTCATGCCCGGCTTCTCTTGTTTCAACCTTTAGTCTGCGACGGACGGAGAGTATTCGGGGCGATTCGATCTGTGCCGAGCTTGACTTTTCTCTCAAATAGACCGATATTCTGATTGTCGGATATTCCGACAGGAGGTCAATATGAGACAGCTCCCCGTGAAAGTTGGCAGGCGCGGAACCATCGTCCTGCCCGCCGAGCTACGCAAACGGTATAAGATCGCAGAAGACTCCATGCTGGTGGCCATGCCTACGGAGGAAGGAATCCTCCTGCATCTTGCTGGCGTCTTCGTTCAGCCAGAGACCTACACGCCGGAGCGCCGCGCCGAGTTCCTCTTGATGAACGCCGTCGGCGCCAAAGAGGAGAAAGCCGCCCGCCAGAAAATCAAAAAAATGGGGCTCTCCCCCGACGCCATCCTTGCATCGCTTAAAGGCTAGGACATGGAGACCGTCTTCCTTGACGCCAATGTCCTCTGGTCTGCGGCTTTCAGAGAGTTTTCCATACTGCGGCGCTTATGGAATCTCCCCGGCACCAAGCTCGTGACCTCTGAATATGCCGTGGAAGAGGCTCGGCGCAACCTTCAAAGCTACCCGGCATCCGCCGCCGAACAGAAACGGCTGCTCAAGAGTTTGGACGCCTTGATCCAGAATATGACAGTCGTCCCGACGCCCTATCCCCTTCCTGAATATCTGGACGTGAATCTTCCTTCCAAGGACATTCCGATCCTGGCGGCCGCGCTCTCTGCAAATGCGGTTTTTCTCATCACGGGTGACAAGCAGCACTTCGGAGCTTATTTCGGTAGGAAGATCCGCGGCATCACGATTCTCGGGCCGGCCGATTACCTTCGCCACGCCCGCGCGGCCGATAAATGATCCTTACGGTATAGAAGGGGGGTACTCGGCACTTTGGGTTCTGTGGTTGAAATTCAACCATTAGATGGTTGAATTTTAGCCTCTTGTTGGCTATATTATCAGCGTGAGGGATCGGATATGATCAAACGGAACCTGAGTCCAAGCGTGGTTGAAGCACTTGGAGATACACCCGTGGTTCTCTTGGTGGGTGCTAGGCAGACGGGCAAGAGCACGCTCGTTCGTTCCTTACCCGGTAGCCACCATACAAGGCGTTATCTCTCTCTTGATGACCAAGGTGTCCTCGAAGCGGCCAGAAGCGACCCAGCAGGCTTTCTTGCTGGACTCGATGGCCCCGTGACCCTGGACGAAGTCCAGAAAGCCCCCGAGCTATTTCCTGCCATGAAGGCTGTCGTAGACCGGGACAGAATGCCGGGGCGCTATTTGCTGACGGGCTCCGCCAACGTCCTTCTATTGCCCCGGCTGAGCGAATCACTGGCTGGCCGCATGGAGGTCCACACGCTGTGGCCCTTCTCGCAGGGAGAACTGAAAGGACGGCGGGAAACATTCCTCGATGGAGTCTTCGCAAACAAGTATTCGCCCACGCTTTCAAAGAAAGGCACCTCAACCGACTGGATGGAGAAGGTCTGCCTTGGAGGATTCCCGGAAGCCGTGATCCGCACCTCGGCAGCTCGCCGGCGGGCCTGGTTTCAGTCTTACGTCACAACCGTCTTATCGCATGACGCGAGAGATCTAGCCAACATAGAATCGCTCGCGAGCCTCCCAAGGCTTCTTGCCCTTCTGGCGTCCCGCGCCGCTTCGCTGCTCAACTACTCAGACCTATCTCGGACGCTAGGAATGCCGCAGAGCACTCTCAAGCGTTACATGGGGCTCCTCCAAGCCTTGTTTCTCTATTATCCACTGCCCGCTTGGTCCAACAATTTGGGACAGCGTCTAATCAAATCTCCCAAGGTTCTCATATCCGACACAGGGCTGCTCGCATATCTTTCCGGCGCCAGCCCAGACCGTTTCAGGCAGGAGCCCGCACTTGCCGGGCACTTGTTGGAGAACTTCGTAGCCATGGAACTGGTCAAGCAAGCCTCATGGTCAGAAAACCCGGTGCAGCTATCCCACTTTCGGACCCTAGCTGGAATCGAAGTGGACCTGGTCCTGGAAGATCAGGCGGGGCGTGTTATCGGCCTGGAAGTGAAGGCCTCAGCCACGCCCTCTTCGTCAGACTTCAAGGGCCTCAAAGCTCTTGCAGAGTGCGCGGGGGGCAAATTCGTACGGGGCATCTTACTTTATACGGGGCGAGAGGTCATCCCGTTTGCCAAGAACCTCACTGCTCTCCCCATCCCCGCGATTTGGGAGTCTTAGTAGCGTGAGAGACCGACCATGTCCTGGGCGACGAACGTTATGACGTTGAAGCGCTACCGGGCGCAGGTAACTGCGGCGTATACTTGCACGAGAGGCAGAGGGGGAGGCAGACCGACGCCGAGACGCTGGAACACAGGCCCCCCGAAGAACTCGTGGAGGACATCCTTCAGAAGGAGCGAGTCATCATGGGGATCAGGGAGGAAATACGAACCCTATTGAAGGATCAACCATGAGCCGGAGACCAGGTATCAAGAAACCGAGGATCGGCGAAGAGATCGTCATCTATCAAACTAAGGACGGCGGCACCGCCTTGGAAGTGCGGCTTGAGCGCGAGACGATCTGGCTAACTCAGCCGCAGATGGCGAAACTGTTTGAGAAGGAGCGGTCTGTTATCACCAAACATCTGCGCAACATCTTCAGGGAGGGGGAGCTGAGCCGGGATTCAGTAAGTGCATTTTTTGCACATACTGCGGCGGACGGAAAAACCTATCAGGTGGAGCGCTATAATCTGGACGCCATCATTTCCGTCGGCTACCGCGTGAATTCCAAACGCGGCACTCAATTCCGCATCTGGGCGACGCGCATCCTGAAGGAACACCTGGTCAAGGGCTACACGGCCAACGAGCAACGCTTGAAGGAGCTAAAGCAGACGCTCAGCCTCGCCAGCGGCATCGCCAGGAGGCGAGCGCTCAGCGCCGACGAGGCCTCGGCGCTCTTGGCTGTGGTAGGAGACTACAGCCAGGCCTTGGACCTCCTCGACGACTACGACCACGAACGGGTAACCGTCGCCGCAACAACCCAGCCGGCCGAAACGGCTCCGGTGACCTACGAAGAGGCCCACCGGGTTGTAGAGAAGATGCGCGAGACCTTCGGCGCCTCGGCTCTCTTCGGCAAGGAGAAGGACAAGGGCCTTCACGCCTCCCTGGCGGCCATCATGCAGACCGCGGGCGGGACGGAGGCGTACCCGAGCCTCGAAGAAAAGGCCGCGCACCTGCTCTACTTTCTGGTGAAGAACCATCCCTTCGTGGATGGCAACAAGCGTATCGGCGCTGCCCTCTTCCTCTGGTTCCTTGAAAAGAACCATGCACTCTATCGTGCCAACGGGAGCAAGCGCATTGCCGACAATGCTCTCGTGGCCATGACTCTCCTCATCGCCGAGAGCAAGCCCCAGGACAAAGACCTCCTCTGCCGGGTCCTCGTGAACCTCATCAACAAGAGGAATCCTTGATTTCCGAGACGGTGTCTGTGCTATTTCATCCGGCCAAATGAACGGTTTGAGTGTGGCCAAAATAAACCAGACTGCCAAGAACCTGGCGGCCGTTCCTCTCCAGACGATTTGGGAGTCATGATCGCATGCCAGACCGTTCATTTTACTAGAGTTCTTGCAAAATGCTCCCCCATGTCTTGGACGAGGAACGTCACTGGCGCTGAAGCGTTGGCAGGCACATGGGCCTCCCCACGAGGCGGCGGGCGCCC
>DAHXMK010000164.1 GCA_027365515.1 Candidatus Aminicenantota bacterium | reverse complement strand
GATCACACCGGTGATGCTCAATGGCCATCACTTTCCTGCCCTGGAGCAGTGATGATGCAACGCCGCCCACGGCCGATCCTTAAGAAAGCGGTGGAGGACATCTTGGGATTTAAGGGAGCAACAACACTAGTCCCCGCCCTTGCGCTGGCTCTTCGCGTTGACGGGGTGTGCCCGGACAGTGAAGAAGATCGCTGTTAAGACTCAAAGGCGCGGAGTAAGTGAAAATAAGGTGATTCATTTCAAATTAGGAGTTAAGCGGATAACGTTTGCCCGCTGGGCCGCTCCCGCGCATGGCAAGGAGTATTCCGGCGAAGACCAGAAGGGCGCCGGCGTAGAACCGGGCCGAAGGGTACTCGGCGAAAAGAAGAGCGGCCAGCAGCGTCGAGACGACCGGCTCAACTAAGAGGCTGATGATCACGCGGTAGGATTCGATGTGGCGGACGGCGTAGTTCACGAGGTTGTGGCCGAGCGACGAGGGGAAGATCGCCAGCAGGCCGAACATCAGCCAGGTGCTCGCCGAGAAGCCGCGCAACGGCTCTCCCGCAATCGAGGCGGCCGCGCAGAGCCCTCCCGCC
The DNA here is from genome assembly GCA_027365515.1 of Candidatus Aminicenantota bacterium. Classification (GTDB taxonomy): domain Bacteria; phylum Acidobacteriota; class UBA4820; order UBA4820; family DSQY01; genus JAEMPZ01. The sequence goes on along the minus strand of DAHXMK010000164.1, from coordinate 5,975 downwards.
GCCACGGCGTAGAGCAGGAAGAGGTATTGGACGAGCGGGATCTTGTCGCGCAGATGGCGTCCGACGGTGAGATAGGAGGCTCCCGCTATCGCCGCCGCCAGCGCGAGGCCGTCGCCCAAAAGGCTTCGCGGCCCCCGGCCGAAATCGCCCCAGGCGATGAGCGCGACGCCCGCCATCGCCAGGGCTATCGCCGCCATCCCCCTTTTCGGCACGCGCTCCTTAAGAAAGATGAATCCGAGAAGGCCTCCCCACACCGGCTGGGTCGAGTAAACTAGGAGCGCCGAGGCGACGGTCGTCAGTTGGACGGATCCTATCCAGGTTCCGAAATGGACGGCGAGGACGAGCCCCGTTCCCACCGTGTATGGCATGAGCTTGCGCTGGAGCGCCCAGTCCCACGGCTCCTTTCTAAGACGGGTGACGACGAGCGGCAGGAGAATCAGCGCCGCGAAGAGCTTGCGCCAGAAGGCGATGACGATCGCCGGCGCAACGGCGTAGCGCACAAGGATCGCTGGGAACGAGCTACAGGCGAGCCCCACGGCGAGCACCCATTTCGCCCTGGCATCCACGCTCCCCGCCGCTGCTGAAACGGAATCATCGGCATGAAGCGGCGACTCGTCCGGCGGCAGGCTCATCAGTCTCACCACTCCTCGGTCCGCCATTTCGCTGGCGGCTATTTAACAGAAGGCCCTTAAGCGGCCAATGCAAGCAGGCGGTTGAACCCCGCCCCGTTTCTCACGCCGCGACTCTATGCCCGGCATATTCGGTTGTCAAGGCCGGCAACCGGCGAAACGCCGCGCGGCGGCGCGCGCAGTGAATCGTGACTCGTGATTGGTGATTAGTGACTGGTGACTCGTGAGTAGTGAGTAGTGAGTAGTGAGTAGTGAAAGATGCAAGGCACACGCAAGTGCATACGCAAATCCCGGGCGGGTGCATTCTCCCGCCGCCCGTGTTTGACAACCCTGGCCGGAAAGAATAGAGTCGAAGCATGAGAGGGATCGCTTCCGCCGCCGCGTTAGTTCCAAATATGGTTCTTTCAGTATGCGGTCTAATGCGCGTTGGACTTCTTTTCCGCTGGGGGGCGGTCATGAGGCAGAGTATAGGCCCCTTAGAGCTATTTGCAGCGCTTCTTATATTGGTTGCTTGCAGCCAGGCGAGGCCATCTGCAGACTTGCAGCAGCAACTAGGCCAGCCTCTGGCGAGCCCTGAGTCCACAACGATTATTCAAGATACATTGGTGACTACTATACCGGTCAGACACAACCGCGGGATTAGTTTCATCCCACCTGGGGTTCCATTGCCGCCATTGCCAAATGATTATCCTCTAGAATATGAAATTACCTATGACGAAGGAAACATGCTTATTCGCTTTCGGTAACCAGCAGGCCATCTTCCAACTGCAATCAGGCAAGTGTTCTGGTGCCAACTGTTGTCGCACTACAACGCATGAAGAAGCAAAACCATGCGTTGGAGCGGAACGGCGCACTGAGCTGCAAGCTCGTTGAAGATTGCAAGCCCGTCTCAGGTCATTCATAATGAGAAAGGCCGCTGAGTGGCGGCGTGGGCAAAGAGAGAATGGGCCATGAACGTTGAGATCCAATGGTCAGAAAGCGTATTGACATTCCGGAGCATAATGATCATGGCCGGTATTGCGCTAGTGCTCGTACTTAGCACAGCCATAGTCGCTCGCAGTAAGACAAGAGCATTCCGTTTTATCGCCATCGCGTTGTTCTGCTTCACATGCCTTTTCTATATTAATGGCGTGGCTGTCATTCTTCTTCATGGCGTCGATTGGGGCGTCAGGCCAGCGTCTATTGAAATAGAGCCACTCGGAACTATGGCTAGCGTCCTTTTCATACAGGCATGGTTCACATTGACAATTCTCTTGGCGATTGTTGCTCGTCTTGTCTGTGGGCGCAGGGGGGCCCGACCATCAGTTTCAGCAGACAGGCACCAGAAATGGGGAACACGTCGTGGGGGTGCTTCCCCGTTCCAGATGCTCTATACTGACGCCTGATTCGCTGATCAGCGCGTTAGTCCCGAAAGGATTCGAGCGATGAGGCGATTTCCTCTTGCTCTGCTTTCCTTGCTTCTGCTGCTTCAGTTACAGGCACAGAGCGTATCATCACATTTTTCTATGTATGAGTACTATGCTTGGCATGGTCCCTGGCAAGATTCCTCACCGCTTCCCGATGTCCATGGGCAACTTGTGCGCGAGGCCAAAATGATTAGGCTGTTGCCAAAGCAAATCTTTCAAGAGATCGAGTATCAAGAAATATGGGTATCTCGAGGGACACCCCATCCGAACCCAGGCAGGCTCCCAACCGTTCGTTTTGGCGGCTGGTACAAGTCTGGCGGAGAAGTTGTGGAAGGCAACACGCGCGATGTGCTGGTCTTTGGCGAGAGTGGAGGCTTGATGGGCATACATAGCGGAACTCCCTTGCACTTCCGACGTCACGGTAGTTGCGCCGATAGTGATGAACAGTGCTTTCATCAAACTAGGGACTCCATCCTGATTTCTTTTTTCGACGCTTGGGTGCAGAAGGCCTTGCACGTTCCCAAATAGCAGACTCGCCCAACCATACGTCGCATTGAGCCGTCACACGGCCCGTGGTTTCGCTTGCGAAAAGCATGTGACACTGGATGGCGTCCCGTTCAACGGGATTCCAAATCGGGCGCATGCCGCCGCGAAGCGGCGGCGCCCATCGGCCTTGCGCGGACACGCGAACGGGAGGGCGGCGCAGAGGCTCTCCACGTGGGAGGGCTCTCCAGAGCCCGAATGCGCATGAATTGCCGCAATCGGCGTCTGGAGACGCCTCCTACAACTTCTCACGTTCTTCCCTTCGTGTGCTTGGTGTTCTTTGTGGTGAAATGTCTTTTCTTTCGGCCTTCGGCCGGATCGGCGTCTGGAGACGCCTCCTACAACTTCTTACGTTCTTTCCTTCGCGTCCTCCGTGTCTCCGTGGTGAACATATCTTTCGCGCGAAGCGCGGGCGCGCAAACGCAAGCGCGGCCTCCTCTTGTGATAGAATCAAGCCTTTGGAGGGACCGTCATGCGATTTCCGATGGTGATAGTGGGAGGGCAATGGGGCGACGAGGGCAAGGGGAAGATGGTCAACCTGCTGTCCGACGCCTCCGACGTGGTGGCGCGCTACCAGGGCGGCCACAACGCCGGCCACACGGTGACTTTGGGGCCCAAGAAGTACGCGCTCCATCTCGTCCCGTCCGGAATCCTCGCCGCCAGGAAGCCTTGCATCATCGGCAACGGCATCGTCATTGACCCAGAGGCGCTGGTCAAGGAAATCTCCTCCCTGAACGAATCGGGGATAGATTCGAGCGCGCTGCGCATCTCCGACAGGGCGCACCTGCTATTGCCTCACCACGCGCTCATAGACCAGCTTCGCGAGGAGCAGAAAGGGGCGGCGAAAATCGGCACGACGGGCCGCGGAATCGGCCCCTGCTACGAGAGCAAGTACACGAGGGAGGGCATCAAGGCCGTCTTCCTGACCGACAAGGCGAAGCTCGCGGCGGAAGTGCGGCGGCTCAGCGAGGCCAAGAACCGGTACATCAAGGCGGTCTTCGGGCGCGACGGAATAGAGCCGGACGGCGTGGTCTCCAGGTTCGCGGAGCTCGCCGAGATACTCGCTCCTCTCGTCACCGACACATCCATTCTTGTCAACTCGGCCATTGACGAGGGCAAGAGGGTCCTTCTGGAAGGCGCCCAGGGGACGATGCTGGACGTTGACCACGGAACGTATCCCTTCGTCACCTCATCCAGCTCGACGGCCGGCGGGGCGTGCACGGGCCTCGGCGTCTCGCCGACTCGCATCGGAAGCGTGGTGGGCGTTTTCAAGGCTTACTGCACGAGGGTCGGCGGCGGGCCGTTCGCGACGGAACTCAAGGACGCGACCGGCGATACGATCCGCGAGCGTGGCCACGAGTACGGCACCACGACGGGCAGGCCGAGGCGGTGCGGGTGGTTCGACGCCGTCGCCGCGCGCCACTCGGTGAGGGTGAACGCCCTCGACGGGATCGCGCTCACATTGATGGACGTGCTCGACGTCTTCCCGGAGGTGAAGGTCTGCACCGCCTACCTCCACAAGGGAAAGAAATACACCGAGTTTCCATCCGCTCCTTGGATCTTCGAGGAAGCCGAGCCGGTTTACGAAACGCTGCCCGGCTGGAAAAGCGAAATCTTCGGCCTCACGTCGTGGGACAAGCTTCCCGAAAACGCCAGAAGGTACGTGGAGCACCTTGAGAAGATCCTCGGCGTGCCGGTCGTGATTCTCTCGACCGGTCCGGACAGGGCGCACACCATCGTGCGCGACGCGTCGCTGCGCGAAATCCTGGGGGTGTGAGGCCGCTGGGCCGTTCGGATGGGCTTGAAATGACTGCCCGAAAAGAAGCGCCTTCACGATGGAGCCTCCTCTGGCTTTTCGCGGGATGGCTCCTCGCCATCTCTGCTCACGCGGCTCTCGCCGCTTCGGGGGCCGAGCCGTCGCCCAAGGACCTTGACGCGCAAATCCGCCGCCTCGGCGAGCAAGTCGCCCAGATCGCCGGAAAGCAGCAGAGCCTCTGGGACAAGCTTGACCTCTTGAAGCGGAGGGTCCGGCTGACTGAGGCCACGTTGGACAGAATCAAGGTCGAGCGCGAGGCGGCTTCCGCGGCCGTCGTGAAAGCCCGCCAGGACTTGGAGTCCCTGAAAGCGGAGAACGTCGCGACCAAGCGGTATCTTCTGGGCAGAATGCGGGAACGCTACGCGCTCGGGCTTCTGCAGGAGTACCGCGTCTATTTCGCGGTGGGCGGCACCCAGGACATGAGGGAGGCCGGCCTTTACCTAGCGGCGCTCGCGGAGCGCGACAAGGCGGCGCTAGCCATGTACGCCGAATCCATCCCGCGACAGGAGGCGGCCCAAACCACGCTCGCGCAAAGCGAGGCGAGGCTGAAGAAGGCCGAAGTGATGGCGGATTCGGAGCACCAGTCGCTTCTTCAGCAGCAGTCCCAGCTCACGACCGAACTCGACAAGCTCGGCCGCGAGCGCGAAACCTCCCGCAAGGCGCTCGATGAGTCGCTCCAGGCGGCCCGCTCGATGGACCGGTACCTGAAGGACCTTTCGTTCAAGACCAGGGTTGACATGTACAGCAAGGATATGTCCGAGGCCAAGGGCCATCTGCCCATGCCGCTTTCGGGAAGAGTGGCGATAGGATACGGCGACTACGTCCACCCGCGCTTTCATACCAGGGTCCCCCACCCGGGCCTCGACATTGACGCCCAGCTCGGCGCGCCGGTGCAGGCGGTTTTCGACGGGACGGTGGCATTCGCCGGCTGGCTCTCCGGTTACGGCTACACAGTTATTCTGAGCCACCCCGGCGGTTTCTTTACGATTTACAGCCACCTCGACGAGGTCAAGGCCAAGGACGAGGAGGTCGTCACGCAAGGCTCGCCCACGAAAGCGCGTCCGAATCGCTTTCCGAGGCGCATCCCCTGAGGTCAATGATGAACGGGCCTTTGGCCTGGCCTAGCTTCGAAGCCAGATCCTTCGGAGGCGCGGCTTCCAGCGAAGGGACGGCCACTACCGCTCCGCCGCCCGCAAGCTCCGCGACGCTCGCCTCCGGGTAGGGCCGCCGCTTCAAGACGACCGTGTAGCTCTGCCAAGTCTCCGGCTTGATGAAGACGCACTTCGCCTCCTCGCCCGCAGGGCCGCGCAGCGCTTCTGCCACCTGAGGGTAGGTCATGTCAAAGGTGCTCTTGCCGTTAATGAACCTGAGGCCGTCCCCGACCTTCACCACCGGGTCGGTTTGAGGAAAGACGGCGAGCACCTTGGCGAAGTCCTGGCCCTTCGTGACGAATAGCGGAAGGGCGGCGGATTGCGCTTGAAGCGCCTTGTAGGAGGCGACCTCGCCGGGAGGAATGTAAGCTGATTCTGGGCCGGACGTCTCCACGGCCCCAGCGAGCGCGCCGGCCACGACGTCCTCGGG
>DAHXMK010000152.1 GCA_027365515.1 Candidatus Aminicenantota bacterium | reverse complement strand
AAATCCTACAAATCCTTAGCCTTTCCCTTTTCGAGAAAGAGCCTATTTATCAAATCCTTACAGATGCCACCTCCCAGGATTTGGAGCTACCTCCCTGCAAACAGTTGATTCTGTTCGAGTCTTAACCGGACAGTACTGATTCAGCATTCACAATTTGCTCCGCAACCCTGTGGTGAAGATATTCCCTTCGTGCCCTGTGGGCCTTCGTGGTGAGACTTTCCGTTCGCGCGGCGAGCGCGCGTCACTCCTTCGGGATTCTTTCAAAAATCTGGTGGGCTTCGCCGAGCTCGCGGGCGGAGGGGGTGATGATGGTCCTTGGATGGATGCGGAGTTTGAGGCCGCTCTTGACGGCCTGCCTCACGTCGCTCTCGCTGACGAAGTCGAGCGCGGGGGCCACGCTGGCGCGGCTCGGCGCGACATCGGCGTTCGCGCCGGCGCGGCGCTGGCCCTCGCCCTGCCTAGGCGCTGCGCCCATACGCTGGGCGAGAAAACGCTTCGCGGCGTCCTCTATCTCGTCGCCCTGCTTCACGAGTGGCGGCAACGGGATGACCTTTCCTCCGCCGACGGCTCGCGCCTCGTAGCAGACGCGCTTGCGGTCAATCAGGTGCAGCGGCGTGATGTTGTCCGAAGTGATGTTGTTGCCCAGCGCGCCGCAGCCAAGCGTCAGCGCCGCTGGCAGGTTCGTCGAGAAGCCTATGGCTCCGTGCGTTCCAGGCGAATTGATGATTATTCTAAAGACCGGCTTCTTTAGGGCGAATTGGCGGATAACTTCCAAGTCCTGCGTGTGAAGGCAGAGCGTGTGGCCGAGGCCGCCGTACTGAAGGACCTCGATGCACCGCCTGCATCCGGCTTCCCAGCCATCCTCCTCGAAATATGAAAGGACCGGGGAGAGCTTTTCCAGCGAAAGGGGGAAGTCCCTTCCGACGCCCTTTTCGGGCACGACCAGCGCGCGCACCGAATCGCTTACGCTGAAGCCGGCCTTCTCGGCGATGTACCTGGGCGAGCGGCCGACGACCTTCGGGTTGAGCCGCCCCTCCTTGTCCACCACGAGGACTTCGAGCTGGGCCTTCTCCTTTTCGTTGACCATGTAGCCGCCGTTGCGCTTGAGTTCCTCCTTGACCTGCGCGGCCACTGGCAAATCGGCGATCAGCGACTGCTCGCTCGCGCAGATCGTCCCCCAGTCGAAGCTCTTTCCGGCTATCACGTCCTTGACCGCCTTGGAAACTGCGGCGGTGCGCTCGATGAAGGCGGGAACGTTGCCGGGGCCGACGCCGTAGGAAGGCTTTCCAGAGGAGTAGGCCGCGTTGACGAGGCCGATGCCGCCGGTGGCGAGGATGACGTTGGTGCCGCCGTTCCGCATGAGCGCCTGCGTGTCTTCTATCGTCGGAGAGGCGAGGCAGGCGATGATGCCTCTTGGCGCGCCGGCGGCCGCCGCCGCGTCGTGCATCGCGTCGCAGACGGCCTTGATGCAATTCTTGGCGCTCGGGTGGGGAGAGACGACGATCCCGTTTCTCGCCTTGAGCGATATGAGTATCTTGTAGATGGCGGTGGAGGTCGGGTTCGTCGAGGGGATCACGGCCGCCACGACGCCCATCGGCGAAGCAACCTCGTAGATTCCGAGGCCCGAATCGGCCGAGATGAAGCCGACCGTCTTCATCGGCCTGATGTAGCGGTAAACGTCCTCGGCCGCGAAGCGGTTCTTCTCGGTCTTGTCGGCTATGGTCCCGTAGCCCGTCTCCTCGTGGGCCATACGCGCCCACTTTTCGAGGTTGGGCAGGCACGCCTCGTGCATCGCGTCAACGACTTTGTCCACCTGTTCCTGGCTGAAGGCCGAAAACTGCTGGAAAGCCTGGCGGACGGTGCCTACGGCGCGGTCAACGTCTGATTCCGCCATTTCTCTCTACCCCCAACGGCCGGCGAGGCCTCGTCATTTGCCCTTGCGGCTCTTCGCGCTGGCGCTTTTGGTGGAAGAAGGCCCGGCGCCGGCGGGCGCCTTCCCGGGCTTCGGAAGAATCCCCTCGACCTGGTCAAACGGCCTCGGTATCACGTGGACCGAAACCAGCTCGCCGACGCGCCTTGCCGCCGCGGCGCCCGCGTCAACGGCAGCCTTGACGGCCCCAACGTCGCCCCGAACCATGACCGTGACGTAGCCGCCGCCGATGTACTCCTTGCCGACAAGAATGACGTTGGCCGCCTTGACCATTGCGTCGGAGGCCTCTACGGCCCCCACGAAGCCGCGCGTCTCTATCATTCCAAGAGCTTCAAGGGTGAGCATCACGTCCCCTCCAGCGGTTGAAGCATATCCCCGCGCCGCCGCCGTGTCAACACGGCCCGCGCAGGAGCGCGTGGTATGATATCCGCTGGGATGGGAAGCGCCACCCGCCAGTTCACGAAAGGACTCTCCCGATGGCCCACGATAAAATCGCAGTCGTTGATTTTGGCGGGCAGTACGCCCATTTGATCGCCGCGAAGGTAAGGCGGCTTCACGTCCTGGCCGAGATACTTCAACCCGAGGACCCGGTCGAAAAATTCGCCGCCTACAAGGGGATCATCCTCTCTGGAAGCCCCGCCCTCTCGGCCTACGACGAGGAGAGCGCCTACGACAAGCGCATCTACGACCTCGACATCCCCATCCTAGGCTTCTGCTTCGGCCACCAGGAGATCGCCAAGCATTACGGCGGCGCGGTCGAGCACACGAAGCGAGAGTATGGCCCCGCGACGCTCGAAATCAAGGGCGCGAGTCCGGTCTTCGCGGGGCTCTCGGCCAAAGAGACGGTCTGGATGAGCCACGGGGATACGGTGACCCTCCTGCCGCCCGGCTTCGACGAGACGGGCGTTTCCCGGGTCGGCGCAGGAGATGGCCACCCGAACGCCGCGATCGCCAACGAGAAGCTCCGCCGCTACGGCTTTCAATTTCACCCCGAGGTTGACGACACCGTCCACGGCGAGGAGATGCTCAGGAACTTCGCCGTCAATATCTGCGGGTGCAGACAGGACTGGGCGATGGCACGCTTCGAGGAGGAGGCCGCCGAAGCGATCAGGCGGCAGGCGGGAGAGAGGCCCGTCTTCCTTCTGGCCTCGGGCGGCGTTGACTCAACCGTCTGCGCCGTTCTGCTCGGAAAGGCCCTCGGGCCGGAAAGAGTCCACCTTCTGCACATAGACAACGGCCTGATGCGCATGGGCGAGAGCGCGATGGTCGTGGAGGAGTTCAAGAAGCGCGGCCTCGGGAGGAACCTGCACTTCGCCGATGCCTCGGAACGTTTCTTAAAGGCGCTCTCGGGCGTGGTCGAGCCGGAAAAGAAGCGGCGCATCATTGGCGACACCTTCCTTGAGGTGTTCGCGCTGGAGGCTTCGCGCCTCGACCTTGGAAGCGCCATCCTGGCTCAGGGGACGATCTACCCCGACACGATCGAGACCGGCGGCACCAAGCGCGCAGACGTGATCAAGACCCACCACAACCGCGTGCCCGCCATCACCAGGATGATTGAAGAGGGGCGCGTCATCGAGCCGCTGGCGGAGCTTTACAAGGTGGAGGTCCGCGAGCTTGGCGAGGCGCTCGGCCTTCCAGAAGAACTGGTCTGGAGGCACCCTTTCCCAGGGCCTGGCCTTGGAATAAGGCTTCTCTGCTCCGATGGCTCAGGCACGCCGGCGCAGCCGGGCGCCTCCGGCGCGCTCAAGGAAGCGCTTTCGGGCAAAGCGGTGGATGGCGCGCTTCTGCCGATAAGGTCGGTCGGAGTCAAGGCCGACCTTCGATGCTACGAGCAGCCGGTGATGCTCTGGGGACGAATCTCCCTCGAGGAGGCGGAGCCGCTCGCGGCGAAAATATACAAGGAGGTGCCCGGCGTCAACCGCTGCGTCCTCGACCTGGCGGGCAGCGGATTCATGTCGGCGAGGCCGCTTGCGGCGGCGGTGACGCGCGAAAGGCTTGACCTTCTGCGCCGCGCGGACCAGATCGTCATGGATGGGCTCAGGCGCCACGGCCTCTACCGCGAAGTGTGGCAATGCCCGACGGTGCTCGTTCCGTTGGAGCTTGACGGAAAAGGCCGCGAGTTCGCGGTGGTGCGGCCGGTTCTCAGCGAGCGGGCGATGACCTGCCGCCCCGCCCTTCTGCCCTCCACGCTCCTTGAAGAACTGAGGGACTCCATCATGGCGCTGCATGGAATATCTGGCGTCGCGCTCGACCTCACCACCAAGCCGCCAGGGACGATTGAATGGGAGTAGGTACTGAAGGGATGTTGCGGCTGGAGCGATGCCTCTAGCTTGAGGCTTTGTGCCGCCGGACTTCGCGCACG
>DAHXMK010000150.1 GCA_027365515.1 Candidatus Aminicenantota bacterium | reverse complement strand
CTCTGAGGCAAAGGATTATACAAATGCTGCCGTTTTCTTTGGCATAGAATCGGCTGCGCTCAATCGGACTGCTTCTGGGGGGCGTTTTGGGAGAACTGAACCTCATGCACCACTCATCAGTCAAATTTACGCAAAAAATCAGTTTCAAGGCGTGGGGAACAATAATTTCAATGCGGCTCTCCAAGGACCATCGGCTATTAAGGGCTTGAAACACTTTAACTTCCATACGCTCGAAAGCTATTTTATGGCGATGGATATCGCCAAGTCCGCGCTTTCGGGAGGCATTCCTGATCCTGGGAAGGGCGCATTGTACTTTTATTCGGGGAATAGGGACGATTTGCCGCAGAAGACCCAAGCGTCTAAAAGTCTTGTCGGGATTGAAACGAAAGGAATGGCCACATGGTGGTTCTGGCAGTAGAAATGACAACCTTGTATCAATAGCATTCAGGAGATGTTTGGTCATGAGAAAAGCGATAATAACGATTGTTGTTACAATTAACCTGTTATCAACGGCAGTGGCAGCGAGTGCGACGGACAAGGGTACGCTGCCGCCTCTGAGCCAGATGCAGGTTTTCAGGGAGAAGCTAGCAACATGTATCAAGAGTCAGACTCTTGCGGATGCTGAAAGTTATTATGGTGCGATAGATGACTATGTAGCTGAGGCGCTTGATTTAGGATGGAGCATCGATCAAGTAAATGCCCAGCTGGAAACACTACAAAGCTTGGACCCAACGATGCCTGATCCATCATATGACCTCTCTCGTGTACTTGCCGATGATCGAGTCATCTACTTTGCCGAGTATCGTGTCAGTTCATGGGCAGGCAGCACAATTAGGATATTTGAAAGATCAGAAGGGCATTTCAGGCTAACGTTTAACTTTACGCCTCTAGCCTATAAATCGTCTGACATAGAGGAATATGTATCTATTGAGAGCACGATTTGGACGGGCAAGGAGGTTGTCATTTTGGCACGATGCATCGGCTCGATGTCAGGTTATGCGCCAGCCGGCAGCCTTTTTCTATGGACTTATGATCCAAAAACAAAGTTAGCCACGGAAAGGCTCAGGTTGCTTCATAAGGATGGATTGTCCGTTCGGCCCTTAAGCCGATGGAATCTTGATGTCACAGTTGAATATAGGCCAGTTGTTGATGGCGAAGTCGATAGGGCAAGATCATATCGAGAAACTTATAAAAATATCAGTGGCAAATATGAATTGGTACAAAGGGAGTGCATTAGGATTTGTAAATAAAGGGGTCAGGCTTGCGTTGTTGCATTGTTCTATTCTCAAGCCGTTGCGCGCGGGCCTTCCACGCGCCTTCGGCGCTCTTGGGAGAGCCGTTGGCGCCGGTCCGAAACATCAGAAGGAAGAGGCGAGCGCCTGCCTGACGTTTCTCCCCGCCTCCATCCGTCTCTCCCTCGTCCTTCGGACTCTTCGGAAGGCCCGCGCTGCAAACGCATTATTGCATCATCAACGCGGCGGTATCAGCGGTTTCGTCGGGGTAGGAGTGTGGGATGTTCTACTCTCTCTTTATATAAAAGAGGAGCGGCCCAAGTCCCGGACCAATTCCTTCGTCAGCCTTCGGCGTGTGGCACGCTCCAAGTACGAAGGTACAAGTCGGTGCCGCCCGCCTTGGCTTCCTCGGACTTGGCCCAATCCTGGGCCGCGCCATTCTTTGGCCGCATTCGCCGGGAAACATTCCCGGCTCGCGGCCTCGAATGGCATTGCCCCCTATACGAAGAACGGGCGCGGCTTGGCGCGGCTTTGGAGTGCGGCGGCTTGCCGCCGCTTTCGGTGACGGGGCTTGCCACGGCATGCCGTCTTCATTGCTTCCAGCCGCGCCTTCGGGCTTCGCCCTTTCGGGCGCTTCGCGCCCTTTCGCCGCGCCCTTCGTCGCTCTGTCAAGGTCCGTCAGGTTCCACGCAACCTTTGCGGGAAAGACGCGTGGAGGAACGATCGGGGGGTACGCGACGGGCGTGACGCAAACGCAGGCAACGATGAGCTACGACGCGAACGGTAATCTTCTGGGCGACGGGCAGTACGTTTACAAGTACGATCCCTTGAACCGGCAGGTGGCGGTGTATCTGATTGACGGGACGACGAAGCTGGAGGAGTCGGTTTATAATGCTGCCGGGGAGCGAGTTGCGATGGTGGCTTACCAGGGCGGCGCGGCGACGGGTTTCACGAAATACCTTCGCGAGGGCGCGGCGGTGGTTTACGAGAAGAGCTTCACGCTGAGCGGCGGCGCCCATTCAAACCTATCCGAGAGAACCTATCTCTACGCCTCGGGCGGGATGGCCGTGACGAAGGCGAGGAACCTTCAGAGCAACATAGTCACTTACAGCTACTACGGCATAGACCATCTTGGCACCGCGAGGTTCAGCCGGACGGTTGACGCGAACGGGGCGGTTCTTCCGAACGGGGACGCAAGTTACGCCTTCGAGCCCTTCGGCGTGACGATCCCCGGACCCAACCCCGCGCCCGACCCGAGCGGCAACACCCACCTCTACACCGGCCAGGAGCGCGACGCCCTGCCCGACGGCACCAGCATTGACTACATGCACTTCCGCTTCTACGGCGCAAGCATGGGACGCTTCCAAAAGCCGGATCGGAAACTAGGGACAGCCACCCATTTCCCTCCCTCGTCCCTTGGAGGAAACTAGGGAAACTAGGGACAGCCACCCATTTCCCTCCCTCGTCCCTTGCGCGTTTGCGAAGCGCGCAGGCCTTCCTTCGCATCTTCGATGCTTTCAGGAGCCGTTCTGGCCGCGCGGCGAAGAATGGCCGATGTGACGATGGGCGCAATTCCATTCTTCTTCGCGCGTCCCGTCGCGTCTCCCCGCCCTTCGGGCTTTTCGGAAGGCCCGCGCTGCAAGCGCTTCGCCTGATGAATAAAGCGCGGCTGAAAGAAATAGGGCGATGAGGCCAACCGTCGGACTGGGGGAGAAGGGATGTCCAACTCTCTCTTTATATAAAAGAGGAGCGGCCCAAGTCCCGGACCAATTCCTTCGTCAGCCTTCGGCGTGCGGTACGCTCCAAGTACGAAAGTACGAGTCGGTGCCGCCCGCCTCGGCTTCCTCGGACTTGGCCCAATCCTGGGCCGCGCCATTCTTTGGCCGCATTCGCCGGGAAACATTCCCGGCTCGCGGCCTCGAATGGCATTGCACCCTACACGAAGAACGGGCGCGGCTCGCCCCGGCGCGGCCAGCATGAATGACTTATTCAAGTTCACCTCCATGTCCTTTGATTCCTTCAACCGCGCCGTGGCTGCAAGCTTCGCTTGCTCGCTCGTTCCTCGCTCTTCCGCCGCGCCCTTCGTCGTCCTGTCAAGGTCCGTCAGGTTCCACGCAACCTTTGCGGGAGGCGAGACGACAACCGGCTTCGCGGGTCTTGCCCCGGACGGCGCGGAGGATTACACTGCGCTCGCGGGGCAGAACGGGACGATGCAAGAGGTGGCGCAAGGACAACAAGCCGACAACGCGCAAGTTCCCCAAGGAACCGCGAGCGTAAGCGTGCAAGGCTCGGCTGGCACGAGTGTCAGCCTCGCCGCGCCGAGCCTGGGCTCAGCCGGCATAACAAGCACAGCGGCGCTGAATGGCGGTATCATTCCCCAGTGCAACCACCATGGCCTCGACAGCTACTACGCGACCGATCATCTCGGTACCGTGCGGTTCGTGAAGACCATAGACGAAACTGGCACCGAAGTCGCTACGAGCACGCACGACTACGAGCCATTCGGCGTTGAGATAACTCCGACCGACGCCTGTGACAACACCCACAAGTTCACTGGACACGAGCGGGACATTGAGACCGGCAACGACTACATGCACGCTAGGTACTATGGAGGAAACGTTGCTCGATTCATGAGCCCTGACAAGCTCGGCGGGAAGCCGCTGAACCCACAGTCGTGGAACAAGTATTGGTATGCTGATGACAGGCCGACCGTGGCGATTGATCCGAATGGCCTCGACACCTATCTCTTGCTGGTAGGCCGGGGATACCAAGCTACCACCCCACCGTACAGCGGCCCTGGAGGACTAGGGAATCAAGGCCTTAATTTCAAAAATGCAGCCGAGACCAGAAAGAAGGAAATTATGAAGTCACCTGGTTTCGACCCGGAGAAGGACAAAGTAGAAATAAAGGATGTGGGGACGGGAAAAGAAGCCAAGGATGCGCTCAATAAGAAATACGACTCAGGGCCCATCAAGGATGTGGAGACCTTCTCGCATGGGGGAAGAGGTGCCCTTAATTTTGGAGAAGGACCAGAAACGCAGAAGGGAACAACACCGGAGAAATGGCTGACTAAGAACGATCTTGCGCAAACACACCCCGACTTTGCACCTGGCGCAACGGCGACATTCAACGCTTGTGACAGCGGCCTTGCTCCGCCAGGCGGCACGAGCATCGCGCAGTCCGCGGCTGAGCTATGGGGGATTCCCGCCAGCGGCGCCCCAACCTCCATGAGCTTTGACAATCCGTATCCTACCACAGCCAATCCCGATGTGCATATGATTCCCGACTATGGCATGCCTATGATCCCATTTCCACAGACGACAGTACCTAGCTCTTCCACCTACGTTTTGCCGCCGTCCGAACAGCCTCCGGCGAGCATGACGAGCGCGCGGACCCCGATAGAAACTACCCATGGGCCGATGTGAGAACACTAAGACTAGGAGGCGAATATGAAAACGTGCCATAACAAGATGATCCAACAGTTGTCAGCGGTCGCCGTTGTAGCAGGACTTTTTGGCCTCGCCTTCGCGGATGAGCCGAATAGCGGCCTCAAATGCTCGGATAAGGCGGAAAAGTATTTTCAAGCACATCGTGACAGCTATAAAAGAATCACGCTTGACGCGACCTTGAAAGGCGCCCCAAGCCAATGGCTTGATTTTCTAAAGTCCGAGACCGACGCAGCTCGCACCTTTGCCGAGGAAAACGCCGGGTGCCTAGATGCATTCATTCGCTCCGTTCACAACGGGCCTTTTGGAGAGGAGTATGGCTTTGGTTGTGAGAATCTGAATCGCGACCAGTATTATAAAGAGCAGATTCGACCCAAGGAAGACGCTCTTAGCAAAAAACTCCAGGATTACATTCGATTGAGGCCTGGGCTATATTCAGCCACCATCGCTGGATCGAAATACGAGCTTCTCCTCGAAGGCTATATCCCGCCGGGCCAAGGCTGGCAGGAAAAGTCTCGGCAGTGGCGCCACTCCTCACCTCCGCTTGAGACTGAACCTTTGCTGCCACTTCTCTATGGCCAGAAAACGACCGATCCGACGGCGTGTCAAATTACTATCAATCAGACTGCAATCCCCCAAACAGAAATGTGTTTGACAATCCCCGTCTTCCTCAAGGGTCGTTATGTTTGCGATATATGGTTCAACTACTGCCTGTGTGCACAAGAGTCTTTTGTGGAAGCCTGTCGTGATAGCCAATGAGGGCTGGCGAAGAGCCAAGTTAATGGTGAGGGACAGCATCGTATTTCTCTGTCCCGCCCGTTGGGGGCGCGGGCCTTCCGCGCACCTTCGGCGCTCTTGGGGGGATAGGGGTCAGGTCTTGCGATGCCATATTTGGCGAAGGAGGGCTGTCCATCTTGAAAAAGTGTGGGGGTCACATCTTGCTTTCTAGCAGGCGGGACGCCTGCCCGTGGTGGCCGCGCGTGGGCCTTCCCCGCGCCTTCGGCGCTTTTGGGAGCCGCTCGGGCCGCGAAAGGCGAACCACAGAGACGCAGAGGCACAGAGGGATATTCTTGGTTGCACCTTCAAACGCGCCTCTGTTGCCCGCGCAACAAGCAAACTACTGGCGGCTCATGCCAACGACGTATGCCTGCTCCTAACCAAGCCACCTCTTTTCTCCGTGTCCTCGGTGCCTCTGTGGTGAATCAGTACTGTCCGGTTAAGACTCGAACAGAATCAACTGTTTGCAGGGAGGTAGCTCCAAATCCTGGGAGGTGGCATGGGTAAGGATTTGATAAATAGGCTCTTTCTCGAAAAGGGAGAGGCTGAGGATTTGTAGGATTTCTGAGAGGCTGCGATCAATGCGAAGTTGTTTTTTAATAATGGCCACGAGGAGGTAGACGCAGATGGCGATCCATATCTGCGTCTTGACAGCATTCTCGCTTGTCCCATAGAAGGCCTTGATCCTTAGGTGCTGCTTGATCCACTTGAAGAAAATCTCAACGTTCCAGCGGGACTTGTATAACTGTGCGACGGTAAGCGTTGGGAGCGTGAAGTTGTTGGTGAAGAGGATGAGC
>DAHXMK010000117.1 GCA_027365515.1 Candidatus Aminicenantota bacterium | reverse complement strand
GTCGGGCGGCGGCTTCGACCTGGCGGGGTGGACGCACAGCGCCGTCACCGGAACGACCAATTGGACCTGGTCCACGGCCCAGCACCACGACGGGACGCACTCCTGGTACGCCCAGGATATCGCCACCGTCTCCGACATGGTTCTCGTCAGCCCCTCCTTCGGCGTGGGCGCCACGACGACGTTGAGCTTCTACCACACTTACGCCTTCGAGTCCGGCTACGACGGCGGCACCCTTGAGTACTCGACGAACGGCGGGTCCACCTGGACGATGGTGCCCGTGGCCGATTACACCTTGGGAGCGCCCTCGACCGTGATCCCAACCACCTACTCGAACCCCATCGGCAACGAGACGGCCTGGTCGGGCGGAACCGTCGGCACGATGACCCAGGTGGTTGTCAATCTTCACGGCGACGCCAACATGTTGAACAAGACGGTCCAAATTCGCTGGCACGAGGGTAACGACGACTCAAACGCCTCGACCGGCTGGTACGTTGACACCGTGGTCATCAGCAACGCCCAGACGATGGGCACCTGCACGACGGTCTCCGGCCCGCCGGGAGTTCAAAACGGAATCAGCGGAACGGCAATGAAAGGGACTAGGGCCGCGGTGGACGGCAGCCAGATTTCTGTGACGTGGGACAATTCATGCGCTGGCACGCAATATGAAATCGTCTATGGCGGCAGCGCGCAGCTCCCCACCAGCTATTCCGGTACCTACGGCTTGACGGGAGTACAGTGTTCAATAGGTTCATCTGGAAGTTACTCATGGACTGGCGTGCCTGCGGTACCCGGAGGCTCATCGTATCTATGGTGGCTCGTAGTTGCAACTGATGGAGCAACGACCGAAGGCTCCTGGGGGAAGAACAGCAGCCAGGAGCGTACCGGCCCGGGCACTGGAGGATCATCGCAGGGCGCCACAGGAGCCTGCGCCACCACCAAGAGCCTGGTCAACACCTGCGGGCAATAGAAATATTTTTCCCACCGAGTGCTAATGGAGGCGGGCTTCGGCCCGCCTTTTTTTTGCGCGAACCGGATGTTCCGCCGCCGGAGCCGCCAGCGGCAACCCGGTTCCGCGGAGAAATTGCCCGCGAAGAATACTATTTTGCGGCCAGGCGCTCTTTGCTTGCGACGATGATGGCAAGGAGCGTGAAAGCGGAAGCGGCAAAGAAAGCGGTCCAGTATGGAACCGGGGTGCCCATTTGCCGGAAGGCGAAGACGCCCCAGAAGGGTCCGGTGATGCGGGCAAGCGAAGCCATGGATTGGAAGAGGCCTAGAATTCCGCCCTGCTCGCTGGCGGTGGAAAGGCGCGAGACCAGGGACGAAAGAGCGGGCGTGGTAAATCCCGCGCCAAGGGCCAGAAGGGGCAGCGAGAGCATCAGGTGGAAGAGGGAGTGGGTCCAAATAAGGGCCAGGTAGCCCGGAATGAGCAAAATGCCCCCGGCCAGAATCAAGTTCCGCTCGCCGAACCTCTTGACCATTCTTCCGACCAGACCGCCCTGCACGATGGCCGCTAGAACGCCGACGAAGACGAAAAGGTAGGTGACGTGGACCGTGTCCAGCTTCATCCTCCTCTCCAGGAAGAGGGCGAAGGTTGATTCAAAATTTGAAAAAGCGAACGTGGCGAGAAAGAACATCACCATCAAAAGCCCCACCTGCGGGTGCGCCAGCGCCTTTTCAAGGCTTCCCAGGGAGAACCAGCCGCGCGGCCGTCCCCCATCGCTCGTTCTGCGCTCTTCGGGCCAGGTTTCCGGGAGTTTCCACACGGCGAGCAGGAGCGCCGTGAATGAGAGCCCTGCGGCGAAGAACCCTGGCGCCCCGTCGCCGAGTCGGACCGTCAGCCCCCCGATCGCCGGGCCAAGGATGAAGCCGAGGCCGAACGCGGCGCCTATGAGGCCCATGCCCCTTGCCCTCTCGCTCGGCTCAGTTATGTCGGCGATCACGGCCTGGGCGGTCGAGACGTTCGCTCCGGTCATGCCGCCGACTATCCGCGAGACGAACAGCAGCGCCAGCGTATGCTGAAGCCCGAAAAGGAGATACCCGGCCACAGTACCGCAAAGGCTTACCAGGACTATCGGCCGTCTTCCGAAGCGGTCGGACATTCTTCCCAGGATCGGCGCGAACAAAAATTGGACGAGCGAGTAGGAGGCCATCAACAGGCCAAAGGCCATGGGGGAAGGTTTATAGCGCTCGGCATAGATGGGGAGGAGAGGTATGACGATGCCGAAACCCATCAGGTCAATAAAGACCACCAGGAAGACGATCAGCAGAGTGGTTTTTCTGTTCTCCTTGCCCATTCTCTCCCATCACGTCGGCCAGCTTGCCCGCGGCGCTGTAGTATAACCCGAACGGCCAATGGCCGGAAACACGCGGGAACGCTTCTCGTCACGTCACGCTTAGGGTAACGGTAAGGACGCCAAGAGGAGTGCATTTCTTGTCTGGCGTTGCTTCATTCCTCTTCCCAGCGGAAGCGCCAGAGGGCGACAAGCCCGAAGAGCACGGCGAAGAGAAGAACCACCGCGGCGCACTGAAGCGCGTAGCCGAGCCCGAGGCCGCGCCACGTAACTCCGTCCAGCCCGTCAATGGCCCATCGGGTCGGAATGATGAGCGTGACGCGCTGCATCCACGCGGGAAAGATGAAGGAAGGTACCCAACCCCCGCCCAGCATCGCGAGCATCAGCACCGCGAGCGCGGAGATGCCTCGCGTCGCCGCCTGCGTGCGGCCGAGCGCGGCAATCATCAGGCCGAAGGAGGCGGCCATGACTGCCGAGCAGAGGCAGATGGCCGCGAAACCTATGGCGCTGCCGTGAATCCGCACTTTGAGGAAGATCATCGCGAAGCCGAACGTCCCCGCCAGGCAGAAGAGCGAGATGGCGGCGCCGCTCAACGCCTTTCCCACGAGCAACGTGAAGCGGGAGACGGGGGCGGACCTAAGGCGCTTCCATAACCCACGCTGGCGTTCGAGCAGGACGCCAGCTCCGAGGTCAATGGCGGCAAAAAGAATGAACTGTATCGCCATGCCGGCGAAGGAGTGGGCGTAGCCGTTATAGGCGACGCCGCTTCCCGAGGTGACAGCCTCTTCTTTCGCGTCAAAGGGAATGCCAAGCCCGCGCGCCTCTTGGCTCTCATTGCCCTGAGTCGCTTCGAGCCTCTCCTGCCAATTCGCGACGCTCTTGAGCATCTTCGTAAGAGCCGACTTATCCTCTGGCTTCAGGGTCGTTGAGGTCGCGACGGAAGCCAGCGAATCCTTGATCGCCTTGCGCCCCGCCGCGCCGTTGAAAGCCTCGCGGCTGACCGCCTCCATGACATGCTGTGTCAAAAGCCCGCGGACCATCCCCATTTCGCCCCAGTGGGACGGGTCGTACAGGAGGATCAGCTCGGGGCGCTTCTCTCCGCCGAAGAGGGCCTTCGCCGAGGCGTCGCCGAAGCCTTTGGGAATGATAATGCCCACCGTGGCCTTGCCTTTCCGGACGGCCTCCCTCGCCCCGGTTTCGGTAGAGGCGCCACAGCCTAGCGCCTCGTCCTTCAATAGCCCGTCAAATATTGACTTGCTGACGGAGCTTCCGTCCTCGTCCACGACGAGAACCGGGATTTTCACCTTCTCTCCGGATCCGCCTCCAGAAGAGAGAAATCCAAAGAAAGTGGCGATCACAATCGGCGCGGCCAGGGTGAAAAGGAGAGCCCGCCTGTCATTGAAAAATATCTTGACGTCCTTGGCTGCGATGGCTAAGGCGGCTTGAAGGCTCATGAATCCCTAAGCCCCTTTCCTGTGAGGGCGAGAAAGACCTCTTCAAGGCCGGCGCGCTCGCTTGACATGTGCGTGTAGGCCACGCCTTTCGATGAGAGCCAGGCCAGCACCTCTGGAGCTCCCGTCGGCAGGTCGCGCAGCGTGACTGACAGCGTGCCCTCCTCTTCCGACGCCGACTGGACGCCTGGAAGCTTCAGCAGCTCCGGCAGCCACTCGCGGCCGCCGCGCTCTTTCAGTTCCAGAAGCAGGCGCGACGTGGCCGGAAGAAGAGCGGAAAGATCACGTAACGTTCCTTCGGCAATCGTCTTGCCGTGGTCCATGATTTGGATGCGGTCGCAGAGGCGCTCGGCCTCCTCCATGTAGTGCGTCGTATAGAGCATCGCCTTGCCTTGCTCCTTGAGCGCGCC
This sequence comes from Candidatus Aminicenantota bacterium, assembly GCA_027365515.1. Taxonomy (GTDB): domain Bacteria; phylum Acidobacteriota; class UBA4820; order UBA4820; family DSQY01; genus JAEMPZ01. Next base: position 9,214 of record DAHXMK010000117.1, on the reverse strand, counting down.
GAGGTTGTCGAAGATCGCGTTGCGGCTCTGCGGGTCAACTCCCACCGTCGGCTCGTCCAGCAGCAATACCGGCGGGTCGTGCAGAAGCGACGCCGCCAGGTTGAGCCTCCGTTTCATCCCGCCGCTGAAAGAAGAGACGCGGTCCTTTGATCGCTCTTCAAGCCCCACGAATCCCAGCGCCTTCTCCACCGCCTCCCGGAGCTTCTTTCCCCGCATCCCGTAGAGGGCGCCGAAGAAAGCCAGATTGTCTCCGGCCGAGAGTTCGTCTACGAGAGCGAGCTCCTGAGGAACGAGACCGATCATGGCTTTCGCCGGATCGGAGTCGCCTTTCATGGGCCGGCCGTCCACCAGCACTTCTCCGGAATCGGGGGCCATGAGCCCGGCCAGCATCGAGACGGTCGTGGTTTTGCCGGCGCCGTTCGGGCCCAGAAGGCCCAGTATCTGGCCGGGAACGAGCGACAGCGATATCCCCTCGGCGGCCTTCAATGTTCCATACGACTTGTTTAAGCCGCACCCCTCCAGCATGAGCCGATTATACGGCAATGGGAGACAAAGGTTTCTTCCATCAGCGGCGTGCTACAATCAAGAGGGAGGTCCGATGGAGGGACAGGCGCTCGCCTGGGTACTTTTCGGCGTGGTCATCGTCATCCTGATGGCGTTGGACCTCGGCGTGCTCGACCGCCGCCCAGCCGTGCTTACGTTGAGGCAGGCGCTGGCCAGGAGCGCGATCTGGATATGCGCCGCCGGAGCCTTCGCGGCCGGGATTTACTTATGGCACGGCTCAACGCCGGCGGCCGAGTTCTCGGCCGGGTACTTGGTCGAGTTGTCGCTTTCGGTGGACAACCTCTTCGTCTTTCTGGTCATCTTCGGATACTTCAGGGTCCCGAGGGAGTATCAGCATAAGGCGCTTTTCTGGGGCATTATAGGCGCTCTGATCTTGAGAGGGCTTTTCATCGTCATGGGCGTGGCGTTGCTGCAGTCGTTTCATTGGATCGGTTACGTTTTCGGAGCCTTCCTCGTTTTCACTGGCCTCAAGATGGCTTTTAGAAGCGATGAAGAGGTAAACCCCGAGCGGAACTTCGCGTTGAGAATATTCAGAATGTTTGCAAGAGTCACGAAGGAATACGACCGTGACAGGTTCTTCGTCAAAAAGGAGCGCTTGCTTTGGGCGACGCCGCTCTTCGTCGTGCTTCTCGTAGTGGAGAGCAGCGACCTCGTTTTCGCCGTTGATTCCATTCCAGCGGTACTGGCAATCACCAGGGACCCCTTCATAGTCTATACGTCAAACATCTTCGCCATTCTTGGCCTTCGCTCGATGTATTTCGCCCTCGCCGGGCTCATGCCCCTCTTTCACCATCTCAGCTACGGCCTCGCATTCGTCCTCGCTTTCGTCGGAGTCAAAATGCTGGTGGCGGACATTTACCCGGTGCCCATATGGGCGGCCCTTTCGGTCATCGCCGTAGCCCTGGCCGTTTCGATCGCATCCTCCCTTATTTGGCCGCCGGAGAGAAAGAAAGGATAGCTTCCATATCGTTACTCCATGGCGCGGAGCGCGGTACGGCGAAAGCCCCCGCCGGTTGACTTTTCGCCAGTATTCGCTATAATTAGCGCTCGGTTTGGGCCGATGGGCCGTTAACTCAGTCGGTAGAGTATCTGCCTTTTAAGCAGGAAGTCATGGGTTCGAATCCCATACGGCCCACCAGATTGCGCGTCCCCATCGTCTAGCCCGGCCTAGGACACCTGCCTTTCACGCAGGCGACGGGGGTTCGAATCCCCCTGGGGACGCCATCACGAGTCTATCCCGCAAAAGAAGAGGACCGGAATTTTCATTCCGGTCCTCCATGAAAATGATTCGGCCAACTTGACGCCGCAGTGACTCTTAACTTACCACCACGGTACAGCTTGCGTCGGCCTTGTTGCAGCTTCCCGCTCTGGCTTCGATCTTCTCGCGGTAGACGACCCGCGGCTTTTCGTAGCTTCTCTTCATGACATCCTCCTTATTGCTGCGCGACGTTGGGAGTGGTTCCGCACGTCGTCGCCGTTACTTTGGTGGCGCATCCGCACTGATTGGATGCGGACGCCCCACCGCGTTCAGTCCCGGCCGATGTTTTGCCCCATGAGCCTTCCGTGGCGGAGCTGTCGTCACCGACAACCAGGAACCAGAGGAAATGGGACGAGTCTGCGCTCGGGTCGGGGATGGAGTTCCAGGCGTAAGAGCCGCTGTAGCCGATGGCGCACTTCCCGCCAGAAATGTTCCACGCCGCCAAGCCGCTGCCCATGCCGTAAATGATATGGTAGTTCGCCGACGGGCAGTTGGTGGCGTCCCAGGTCACCGTCGCGTCGGTTCCGTGGCTGGCCGTAGTCATCTTGGTCGGCGTCACGCTGTAAGGAATCCGGTCAACCAGCCCCGCTGTAACCACGACTGACAGGTGCGTGTCCGAAGCGTTTTGGACCGGAAGCGGTGGAACGTGAGAGGGGCTTCCGGAATCATAGACCTGCAACGTGACGGGATAAGTTCCTGGGGCCGTGAACCTGTGGCTCGGATTTGTGGCATTTGAGTGGGGAGTTCCGTCGCCGAAGTTCCAGTCGTACGTGTATGGACTGGTCCCGTTCGCGACATTGCTCGTAAAAGAAGTGAGGAGTGGCGCCGGGCCGGTGATGACATTGGCTGAAGTGGTCACGGCAAGAGAGGGGAGGACGGTGAGCGTGACCGGCACGTTAGCAACGGTGTATGGCGTGTCGTTCGCGAACTTCAGTTGGGCGTGGTAGGTTCCCGCGGCGAGTCCCGTGGAATCGTAAGTCACCGCGATGTCCACATGGGCGCCAGCAGCCAATGTGCTTGTGACCGGGGCCTCGGAGAGCCAGGGCACGTCCGGCGAAACGAAGGTGGCGATTCCCAGCGCGTCAACTTCGGCGCCGCCTGGGAACGCGCCGACCAAAGTGCTTGCTCCCGTCGTGGTATCAATAGTGCGAAGCTCGCCCTGGGTCGTGTAGGCCGCCCAGTACAAGGTGTTGGTCAAGTCATCGAACCCGAGCCCCTGAGCATAATTGGCGTTGGCTCCGAGCGCGCCGACTACCGTCCCGGCGCCGGTCGCTGGGTCAATGCTGATCAAGTTGTCCGAGACTATGTCCACGCCGTACATTTGGTCCGCGGAGTTGATGGCTATGTCTATTATGCCGGCCCCGTTCGTGATCTGGCCGACCTGCGTCGCGGTGCCGGTGGCTGGATTGACGGTGTAGAGAGTTGACCTGGTGACGTTAGTGGAGGAAGCGTAGAGAGTGCCGTCACTGGATGCCGTGAGCCCGGTCCATGACTCGCCGGACAGGGGCGTGGATGGCCCTATGACGGTCACCGCGTGGGTGGCGGTGTCTATCGTGCAGAGCTGGTTCCCGGCGTAGTCAATAGCGTACAGTTTGCTGAAATCGCCGTTGAGGAAGTCTCCGCCGAAGAAGCTGTAGCTGCTGCCGTAGCTGCCCAGGTCCGTCCAGGTCCCTGGAATAGCCACGTCGGGGAAATAGACCAGGTTCGAGCCGGGGTAAATGTCGCATGCGTAAGCGGGCGGGCCCGGGTTGAGCGGGAGTGGCGCGGCCAAATCGTTCGGCGCCGGCGGTTGCAGGAGCTTCGGAACGGATGGGGCGCGCCCTATGGATGTCTCGGCCTTCGCCTTTTCGAGCTTGGCGGCCTGCTTGCGCATCGTCATCATCGAAGCTTTGACACTGCCCAATTGGGCCGGCTTGGCCGTGAGCGCCATGTTCAGTTCTTGCAACGTGAATGTCGCCGGCGCTCCGCCCGTGTTGGTGATGGTAAGCGTCTGCGTGGTCGTTTGGGCAGGCAGCATTTCGGCGCTCATGGAGGCGAGGCTTGCCTGCAAATGGCCGGCGGCCAGATTGAAGTTCTGGAGGACTGCACCATAGTGGGGGACCACTGGATTTTGGAGGCTTGATCCATAGCCGGTCTTTGACGCGGTAACAGCGTTGGCCCCGTCGTTGCCATAGAGGCAATAGAAAGAATCATCCACGTTCGGGTCCGAAGTGGCGACCGTCGTCACCGAGCCGCCGGTAGTGGCATTGGAAACGAGCGCTCCCGTTGCCGGCCCTCCAGTGTTCGCGTCGTAAACGTTCCCGACTATCAGGCCGCCCGCGGCAGGCGCGGAGCACACCGCGTTGACTACCGAGAAATCGTCAATGTGAACGTCATTGCCGTATGCGCTCGTCCCCAGCAAGCCGATGCGGACGTCGTTGAGCGCGCCGGTGAAGCCGCTCAGGACGATAGTATGCTCTTTCCATCCCGTCGTGCCGTCATATCTGTTAACCGCGGCTCCGACGTTCTGCCACGTAGTGCCGCCGTCCGTAGATACTTGTACCTGAACGTTGTCTGCATTTCCGCTGTATCCCGTGTCGTGGTACATCCAGAAAGTGACTATAGGCCCGCTTGCGGAAGTAAGGTCAACCCCGCTCGTCTTGTACAGGAGGGTCGAATTTCCGCTTGAAGCCGTATAGGAGTTGAAGTAGATGAGGTTGGGCGTGGAATGCGGAGGCTGCCCGGAAGGGTAATGGGTCGTTGTGGCCGTGACCCAGTTGCCCGCGGTGCCGCTAACGTCGAGGACGGCCCAGCCGGCGGGAATCGCCGGCGCCGTAACGGAGTCGAAGTTTTCCGAAGTTAGCGTGGTCAGGCTCTGGGTGTAGCCAGGCACGTTGCACGAGGCCGCGTTGGCGGCCAGCACGAAGTCCTGCGTCACGTCGGCGCCGCTCGGAGTCACGTTCGCCAAACCGCCGCTGTATCCAGGCAACCATGCCGTTACGACCAGCGAATAGGTGATTCCATCCACCAGCGTCACGTTGTAGTAGCCCGTTACGGGATTCGTCCAAATCGTGCTGCCTGGGTATCCGCTTCCGCTTATCGCTATCTGAGCATATAGCGGCCATCCGGCGGCTGAGTCATGTACCACTCCTGAAACCGCGTGCGAAGGCGCCGAGGAGAGGGTGAAGTTCTGCACGGTGGTTCCGCCGTCGGTAATTGCTACGCCCGTAGTCGTTGAAGGCAGGTAGCCGTACTTGGACGCGGTCACCGAATAGGTGGGCGGGGTGACGGGCAGCGTGAAACTGTAGGTTCCGTCCAACGCGGTATTGGTGCTGACGTTGACCGTGCCGTTGTTGCAAAGGACCGTCGCTCCGGCAATCGGGCTCGATCCGGAATCGCGCACGGTTCCGGAAAGCGTTCCCGTTGGGCCGACGGAACAGGAACCGTATTTGAATGCGCCGACGCGCGTGGCCCAGTTCCATCCTCCGGTGGAGTACTCCTGCGTGTACCAGAAAGCGCAATCGTCGGCCGGGTCAACGCTCAGGGAAGAATAGTCGCCCCAGCGGTTGACGCCGGTTTGGGCCGCCGCGCCGAGGTACATCTGAGCTTCGCCCTGAGTCAGTTCACCCGCCGGATCGCTCGCCAGCCTGCCGGCGTAGAAAATAGAAGGATACATGCTGGTGCCGTCGCTGACGCTGTATCCTATCGCCAGGTTTCCGGAATGGTCCTGCGCGGCGCTGCCCATCCACCTGTTGTAGGTGTCCGACGGGGCGAACGTGCCCTGTTGGTATATGTACCAGTCGGTGTGGCTTGAATCGTTTCTAAGCTCGTACCATCTAACCCCAGCGCGCCCGCTTCCGGCGTCAACGGTGTGGTTGACCACCATGGACTCGTAGCTTCCGAAGTTCCGGTACTGGAGCCTGTACATCAGCCGGTCGCCGATTGCGTAGAGATGCTGGGTCGTTCCGGGCTGAGGGATGCAGTCCCTTGAGCCGCTGCAGAGGACGTCCCAGCTTGCGGTGTCGAGAATAAGGTCTGGCTCGCCCGAGATGCCAACTGTGAAAGTGCCGGCAGTCCAGTTCACCGATGCCTTCCAAAGCCTCAGGGCGTCGTTCGAATACCCCGGTATCCAGGTCCCGTCATCAACTTCCAGAAAGTAGCAGGGTGATCCCGCCGGAGGATTGCTCATGCCCTCGAAATGGGCGGGCTGCATGCCCCCGTAGTTGGAATTGACCGCGCCCAGGTCGAACTTCAGCATCCGGGCGGAGGCGTCTCCGTTGATCATTTTGTCGGCTTCGAATACGCAAAGCCCGGCGCCCGCCCAAGTCGAGGCGTTGGCGAACTGGTTGACCGTCATGTAGTACCCGTCCGGCCAGACGCCGAACTTCGGGTAATCGTTCATGTTCGTGGAGTCATACTGGAAGCAGTAGAGCCACCAGGAGCCCGTCGGGTCCGCCGTCTGCGAAACGGCTATGGCGGTGTAATAAGGGGATGGCAAGGCAAATTGGCTGATGACCCAGCGGTTCCTGAACCTGTCCCATAGGACGATCGGATCCCCGTTATTGTTTGTCGCGCATGGGCCGCCCAGGGATGCCCAGATGGTGTTTCCCGCTATCGGCCCAAGCACGTTCGTTGCCGTGTACGGGGTCGTGGAGCGGTCAATCTGCCACGCCGCAAGGTGAAGGTTGACCCATTGCACGTAGTAGTTGGGACCGATGTCGCCTTCCGTATCGGGCGGAGCGACGCCGTCTAAATTAGTTATTCCGGCGAAGGAGGCCAGCGTTCCTGGCATGGCGTCAATGCCGGGAGAATATTGGATCACCGGATCGGTCTGCGGCGAGAAATTGGGCTGCGAAGATGAAGCCTTCGGGATGCGCGGGTTGTTGATCTCGCGCTCGCGGCCGATCGCGACCTTGTCGGTGCTGATGGGCAGGGTCTTGAACGGGGGCGAGAGCTGCACGGTACAGGGATACACAACCTCCGCCTTGACCTCTTTGCCGCCTTGGGCCGGGCCGCCCGGCCCGGAAGCCTGCGCCGGCATTGATGCGACGGCCAGCAAAAGGAGTAGAAAAACGGCCACACATACACTTTTCCCGACGGTTCTACGGTACCGCATGTTCCCTCCCTTCTAGAAACCTAGCACTTCTCCCGGTGGTCCTATTGACGAAAGCCCGCTGGCAAGGCGAGGCTTTAGCGATTTCCCTGATCGCTGATCGGCGTTTGGGTCGCCCCCTTTCCGCCCGGGACGCTCCAGCCCGGGCCCAAGCGAATCTCTGACTGCGAACTATATGACCCGCTATTTGCCGTGTCAAGTGGCTCGACCGGGCCTGCAATTGGAAGCGGCGAGCAAGCGGACAGCCCTGTGGAAGTGGCCGCTTCATTCACTTCTGAGCATGCTCCATGGCCTGAATATGAAGCTGGAGGAATCAATCGCCTTGGAAATGGAGTAGCAACTGGGTGAAGTGCCCCATAACCTGATATGAAAATGGCGCGGCGGCAATGGCCCAGTTGACCATCTCTCCTCCTTGATATATCTTAGAGCCATCAGGGAGGCCGTCGGATTTTCAAAGTTGCGATGGCACCTTGAATCAAGGGGGGCTTTACACGTAACAAGCACGCCTAAACCAAACCCGGAGATTCAGAAGAGGAGGACGAAGATGAGCAAGCTTGTACCGCCACATGGAAGCAAAGAGTTGAAATGCCTTCTGCTCGAGGGCAAAGCAAAGGATGACGAGATCAAGAAGGCGCAAGGCCTGAAAAAGGTCCCGATCACCAGCCGTGAAACCGGCGACCTCATCATGATGGGCATCGGCGGCTTCACGCCGCTCGACGGCTTCATGGGCTACGCCGACTGGAAGGGCGTGTGCGACGAGTACAAGATGCCGTCGAAGAACGGCCTCTTCTGGCCCATCCCGATCACGCTGTCCGCCACGAAGCAGCTCGCCGACTCGATCAAGATAGGCGAGGAAGTCGCTCTATGGGACACCGAGACCAGCACGCTGATGGCGACCATGAAGGTGACCGAAAAGTACGCCATTGACAAGAACCACGAATGCCAGCAGGTTTACAAGACCACCGACATGGCCCACCCGGGCGTGAAGATGGTCATGGAGCAGGCCGACGTCAACCTCGCCGGCCCGGTGAAAGTCCTCTCGGAATCCTATTTCCCCGAGCAGTTCAAGGGGCTCTACCAGCGCCCGGCCGAGTCGCGCAAAATGTTCGAGGAGCGCGGCTGGAACACCGTCGCCGCTCTGCAGCTTCGCAACCCCATGCACGGCTCCCACGCCTATCTGGCCTGGATCGCGATCGAAGTCTGCGACGGCGTTTACATCCACCAGCTCGTCGGCAAGCTGAAGCCCGGCGACATACCGGCCGACGTCCGCGTCAAGGCTATTGACGCGCTGGTCAACAAGTACTTCCGCAAGGAGCGCGTCGCCATGGCCGGCTACCCGCTGGACATGCGCTACGCCGGCCCGCGCGAAGCTCTCCTCCACGCCGTCTTCCGCCAGAACTACGGCTGCTCGCACCTCATCGTGGGCCGCGACCACGCCGGTGTCGGTGACTACTACGGGCCTTTCGACGCGCAGAAGATATTCCTCGAGATTCCCCCGGACGCTCTCCAGCTCAAGCCTTTGTGCATGGACTGGACCTTCTACTGCTACGAGTGCGGCGCCATGGCCTCCATGAAGACCTGCCCGCACGAGAGCAAGGCCGTCATTGACGACGAGGGCAACTACAAGGGCGGCGCGAGGCTGCTTCTCTCGGGGACGCTGCTTCGCAAGCTCATGAGCGAAGGTAAGCCGGTGCCGAAGGAGTTTTCGAAGCCGGAGGTCATCGCCGTGCTGAAGGAGTACTACGACCACCTGGAGAACAAGGTGGAAGTCAAGCTCCACGGCGCCGCCACCGGAGACGTCAAGAAGAAATAACGTCTTTGTCAGGCGATAAGAAAAGGGGCCCGGTTCGGGCCCCTTTCTTATTAAGCCGAAGAGGAAAGAAAACAAAGCGCCAAGCGCAAGGCCGATGGGCGCCGCCGCTACGCGAAAAGAAGTCTCACCACGGAGGCGCGGAGGCCACTAAGGAAAGAAAGTGATTCGTGAACCGTGACTCGTGAATAGCAAAAGGATGCAAGATTTGCGCGACGCATCGCCAGTTATTACGCGGTCATTCCAGGTCCTGGCCTCGCTCCGCTCGCCAGGAGCAGCGCTTGTCCGGAATCCGGACGCGGTTGAGAAGGACGGTTGCGCGCGCTTCGTCGCCCGCGATGGCCTGCATCGCGGCGGCCTTCTCTTCTTTGGTGCGGGCGTGAAGTTCGAGGCCCTTTTCGATCATTTCGCGAAGACTCAACAGGACGGTTGCGATGACCGATTGAAGCTCGGTCACCACGCTTGCGCCCTGCTCCTGCATCCTCTCTGC
>DAHXMK010000102.1 GCA_027365515.1 Candidatus Aminicenantota bacterium | reverse complement strand
ATCTCTTGCCCACTCCGCCTCCCAAGGGTTCGAGTAATCGCGAGGCCCATGGCCGTGTTGCCTGAGGAGTTCTCAAGGATGAGCCCGCCCTTCTTGAGACGCCCGTCGCCGATAGCTTTCGAGACCATGTGGAGGGCGAGGCGATCCTTGATGCTTCCCATCGGATTGAAGAACTCCAGCTTGGCGTAGATTTCCGGAATCAGCCCATCGGTAATCCGGTGAAGGCGTACGACCGGAGTTTCGCCTACCAGATCGGCTATGCTGTCGTAGAATTTTGCGTGGCGCATCATTTCCCCTCATGAGTGGGCTGGCCGCCCGGCTTGGCTCCGGCCTCACGGCGCCACCATTATAAGACGAAGCGTGGCGCGGATATAAGCCCCCCGAAATTGAGGAAAGCGCGGATTGCCGATAGGGCGCGCGTACGGATGCGCCGAATCTTCTTGGCTACGGGCGGTCTGTTGTAGAATGGCCAAGGAGGATTGATGGCGGAGCCATTTGAAATCGCGGTCGTTGCGGGCGAGGCTTCCGGCGACGCGCACGCGGCGGCTCTGGCGCGCGCTTTCGCGCCGCTAGCCCCCGAGGCCCGCTGGTTTGGCATAGGCGGAAGCGATTGCCGCGCCGCCGGAGTGGACGTTGTGTTTCCGAGCGAGCGGCTCGCCGTCGTCGGCATCGGGGAAGTTTTCACGCGGCTTCCCGACCTCTGGCGCGGCTTGGCGGCCATCAAGGGCGCTCTTCGCGAGAGGTGGCCAAAGGCGGTCGTCCTCGTGGACTTTCCCGATTTCAACTTCCGCGTAGCCCGTTTTGCCCATGGCTTGGGCATCAAAGTCGTCTATTACATCACTCCGCAAGTGTGGGCGTGGCGTCCTCGAAGAACCCGCTTCATGTCCAGGAACGTTGACCGCGCGCTGGTGCTCTTTCCATTCGAGGAGCCCTTCTTGAAAGAGCGGGGCGTTGACGCCCGTTTCGTCGGCCACCCTCTCGTGGATACGGCGAGGCCGGATTCGGGGCTTTCAATCTTTCTTGAGCGCCACGGCTTGTCGGCGGGAAGGCCGCGGGTGGCTCTCTTGCCTGGCAGCCGCTCTTCCGAAGTCGAGCGGAACCTGCCGGTGCTGGCTGGCGCCGCGCGCGAGCTCAACAAGCGCGTCCCGGAAGCGGTTATGATGACGCCGTGGGCGAGCGGACTGCCAGCCTCTCTCAAGGAGTTGGCGGCCGGCTCGCCCATCAAATTCATGGAAGGGGAGTACAGGGATGTCGTTGGCCACGCGAACGCAGCGGCGGTCGCCTCCGGGACGGCGTCACTCGAATGCGCGCTGATGGGCGTGCCGGAGGTGGTCGTTTACAAAGTGAGCCGGTTCACCTACGCGATAGGCAAGCGGCTCGTCACGGCCCCATTCGTGGCTTTGCCAAACGTCATCATGGGACATGAGGCCGTGCCGGAACTGATCCAGGACGCGTTCACGCCGCCGGCGGTCGCCCAAATGGTGGCGGGGTTTCTTGCCGAAGGAGAAATGGCGCGCGAGCGGGCGGCGAAGCTCGCGGGAGAAATACGCAAGAGGCTCGGCGAAGGAGGCGCCTACGGGCGCGCCGCCGCCGCTCTTGGCGAGTTGATAGGTTTATGAGTTGATCAGTTGATGAAATAAGAAAAATACCGGTCTAGGCCGGCCATGAACTTACGAAACCTATCCTCTATTAAAAAAGATCAGCCCGCTTTGTTGACTTTGCCGGCCTTGAGGCACTTGGCGCAGACGCGCATCGTCTTCGGCTGTCCGTTCACGGACGCCTTGACGGTTTTCAAGTTGGGAAGCCACCGGCGCTTGCTCAAATTATGGGCGTGACTGACGTTGTTGCCAACGCCAGGTTTCTTTCCGCAGACATCGCAAACCTTGGACATGGTGCCGCTCCTCTACCAAAGAAGTAAGTATAGCAAGCTTTCGCCCCGCGCGCAAGCCCCGCAATCTCCGCCGCTTGTGGTACCATTACACAATGCGGAGGCTGACAACAATGGCTGACGAGCTGGTGACCATACGCGATTACTCGAACCCTTGGGAGGCGGAGTGGGCAAGAGATGTCCTGGCTTCGGCTGGAATCTGTTGCCTCCTGCCCGACTCCTCCGTCAACTATCTATACAATTTCATCGGCCCCGTCAGGGTGCAAGTCGCCTCCTCGGTGGCGGATGAGGCCGAGAGGATACTGTCCGAACAGGAGTTCTCAAGAAGGCCGATTCTTCAGGAGCGAGCCTCCATGAAAGACGAGCCGTGCGCGGAGGAAGAGGCTCCGCCGGGAGAAGCGCCGGAAGATGCCGAAGCCGCGGTTGACGCGATAGACCCAAGCGAAGCGTGCCCGATGCGCGAGCCGGCGGGATGCCCCAACTGCGGCGGGGCGGCCATCGTCTCCGCCCGCGCGCCGGCTTTCGCGGGCGAGAGCGCCTTGGCCGGCGCGGTCAAGCGGCTCTTCGGAGGCGGCTGGAAGCGCTGCACCGCCTGCGGCCACGAGTGGGAGGAGTAAGGCGCCCGGAAACTTTTCATTTTTGGAGCCCGTAGGGTATTCTCTGAAGGGGAGGTCGCTATGCCTCAGCGTCGTCAAACCAAGGTGCAATCAATGAAAGATGCCATCACAAAGGCACTAAGCGCAGGAAGGGGAAATGTTCACCACGGAGGCGCGGAGGCACGGAGAAATACTTGTCATGGGAACGACAAAGAAGATCGCGCCTTGCAAACGGCCACGGGCCGTGGCTCGCGAACCGGCGGGCGAAAGGAGAGAGGGCCGGGCGCAAACGAGCGCCGCTTTGCCCGCGAAGGCTTTCCAGCAACCCCCAAATTCTCCCTCCGCGCCTCCGCGTCTCTGTGGTGCATCTCCTTAGTCGTTTGCGCGGCTGTGGCGGCGCAGGAGCCGCGGGTTTCGCTTTCGCTCCAAGACGCCCTTTCGATCGCGGCGAAAAACAGCTACGACGTTAAGATGGAGAAGATCGGCCTTCAAAGCGCGGAGTATAATCTCAAGGCTGCTTACGGGATGTACGACTTGAACCTGTCGGCCAACTGGTCAATCAATCTTCAACGCGATCCGGCCACGAGCATCCTTCAAG
>DAHXMK010000093.1 GCA_027365515.1 Candidatus Aminicenantota bacterium | reverse complement strand
TTGTCGCCGTCACGAAAGGCCACCTTGAGCGCCTTGATGCCTCGCGAGCCGTAAAGGCAGAGGCCGAGTCGGCATGGAAGCTCCTGCTCGCCGGCGCACAGAAAATTGCCGCTGGCGAGCAACGCCGGGCCGCGCTCCTCTATTCCCGGCCTCGATTCGGCTGAAATGCCATCAACCGAGACGGACTTATCAAAAAGCGACGCCTTCGAGTAGATTTCAATGTAGGAAAGCGGGAGGTCCCGCTGCGGAAGCTGGACGACGACCTCGCTCCTTCCATCGCCAGATGAGGCGGGAGCTGCTCCGTCAACGGCCGCCACCAGCGCCGGCGACGGCGGCGAATAGAGAACGTAGGGCACTTGGTGCCCTTCGGAACCAAGTCTCAAATCGCACAGCGAAGGCTGCGCCACGCCGTAAACCTCTCCCGGTATTTCAAGCCGGACGAGTTGCCCGGCCTTTGCGCCGCCGGCTATGACGGGCCATGAACCTTCAAACGGGCCTTTGGGAAGAGGCGCGCCGAGGCCGGCCGATGCGGGTGGAGTTTCCGAAAGCGGCCGCTCCTCCTCTGGCCCTAGGCCGATGGCTCCGGCTGTCTCCACCTGCGCGGCTGGAATCTCCGGATAGGTTGGAGCGGCCAGCCCGGCGGCGCCGTAAGCGGCCAGGTACGTTCCTGCTTGCGAGGCCGAGAAGATGGCCCACTCGGGCTCGAACTCGGCTTCGACCGCTTCAAGGGCCGGAGGATTAGTCGTCCCGGAGCTGAGTTCCGCTCTAACTACTCCTTCCGGGATCGTCTCCGCCCATAGCGAGACGTACGCCCCGCCTTCGGCGCTTCTCACCACGCTGCCTTCCGCCACGACGCTCCATGCCCCTTCTCCGGCCACGTAGAACCGGTAGGAGGCCACCGCCGGGCCGCTCCATTTCAATTCAAGCCGTCTCACTTTGACGCCGGAACCTGGAAGCGTTACCAGGTATCCGTTGATGCCTGCCCGCTGGCCGTCCGGAGTGAACGGCAGGGCCAGCCTCTGAGGCGGACCCATCGGGATGTCGGCCGGAACGGCGGAGGCGTTTCGCACGTCCGGAAAGCCAGCCCCCTTAGGCCACCAGAGGCGCAGGTAACGGGCGCTCGACGGCGCGTATGAGAAACGCGTCTCCGACAGCGCGCTCGATTCGCCGATCCTGAAGAGGTCGCCGGCGGCCAGCGGCTTCCAGGAAGAGCCGTCATTGCTTGAATAGAGGCGGCAGCCGCTCGCAGTTGCCCGGTTGGAAAACTCGAAGCGGAAAGCTGAATGGGCGGCCGCATGCGGCCCGAGGTCGAAGTCAAGGTTCCATCCTCCCGCCGTTTCCGCGACCGCCAGAGCCTTCGCTTCCATTGCCTCCTTCGAGGCTGGCGCGCCGGCCAGTTGATAAGAGATCTCCTCTCCCGAAGGCGAGTAGATTCTCAGGTCGCGCCCGTCGGGCGTCATGTGGCCCCGAGTAACCGGGTCAAGTGCAACCTTGACCCATCCCGGCGCCTGCACGGCAATAGGGCGGGAGAACCTGAACTGCAAGGGGATATTGGGCGCCGCCAGGAGAGCGAGCGCCATGACCGCCGCGGCCGCGAACACGCCAGCGCGTTTCATCTCGGGCTCCTTTTGTAAACGAACTTCTGGTAGAGGAAAGCCAGGAAGATGAGAAAAGCTCCCACTACGAGGAACGAGAGGACGCGGTAGAGGCCGGGCAGGTTTCCCATGTCATATAGAAAGACCTTTCCCACCGCGACCAGCATTACCACCAGCGAAGCGTACCTGAAGAATGTGTAGCTCTTGATTATCCCAACGATCAGGAGCGCCGTCCCGAAGAGCACCCAGGCGGCCGAGTAGGCGTAGTTCTCGGAACTTGGAGTCGTCCCCGTCCATAGCTCCGAGCCGTGGTAAAGCTGGCGTATCTCCAGCGTCAGCAGGACGAATAGAAGGACGAGCCCCGAGACGCCGGCCACCTTGGCCAACGGAGATTCCTCTTCCGTAAAGGCATAAGCGGCGATGACGAACATCAACACCGCCGGAAGCCCGTACACGAAGAGGAG
>DAHXMK010000085.1 GCA_027365515.1 Candidatus Aminicenantota bacterium | reverse complement strand
CACCGGGTCGCCGCCGTCCTTGAAAACCCGCCACTACTGTGGCTGTGACGAGATGGGCCGGGACGTCCTTTCGCGGCTGCTGCACGGCGCGAGGAATTCGCTCCTGGTCGGATTCGTCGCCGTCGGCCTCGCGGCGGCAATCGGGATGGCCCTCGGGGCCGCCGCCGGCTTCTTCGGGGGATGGCTCGACCTTATCTTCATCTCCAGGCTGATCGAGGTATTCCTCTGCTTCCCGACCTTCTTCCTGATCGTGACGGTCGTGGCCTTGATGGACCCGAAGTACCTGAACATCTGGTCAATCATGATCGTGATCGGACTGACCTCGTGGACCTCGATTGCCCGTTACACGCGGGCCGAGGTGATGCGGGTCAAGGAGCTTCCCTTCGTCGCGGCGGCGCGGGTGACCGGGGCTGGGCCGGCGAGGCTCATCTTCCGCCACACGCTCCCTTCGGCGCTTACGCCCGTGCTGGTGAGCATCTCCTTTGGACTCGCCGGGGCGATCCTCGCCGAGGCGGGACTGTCGTTTCTCGGGATAGGCGTCCAGCCGCCCGAGCCTTCGTGGGGAAACGTCCTGCGCTCGGTCCAGTCCGACTGGAGCCAGTGGTGGCTCGGCGTTTTTCCGGGCGCGGCCATCTTCCTGGCGGTTCTGTCTTATAATCTCGTCGGCGAAGCCATGCGCGACGCCCTGGATGTCAGGAGTTGAATTGATCATGGCGGCGACCAGGCCTGGAAAAGAGAAGCTTCCTCGGAACTATCTGATATACGGCTCCCACGTTCGGTTTCTGGAGGCGGCAAGGGACGAGTGGATCGCCGCGTGGGGCTCCGGCGGCGGCGTTGAGACGATTCACGGCCCCGGCGTTTCCCCCGCTTCGCTTTCGTCGGCGCTCAACACATTCCCGATGTTCAGCGAGTGCCAGGTGGCGAGACTAGTTCACGCCGAGGAGGCGGGCCCCGAAGCGCTGGAAGCTCTCTCCGCATACCTTGACAATCCCTCGGCCACGACGGCGCTCCTTATCGAGTGCGTCATGGACCTTTCGCAGAAAAGAATCCCAGCGGTATGGGAGGGCATCAAAGGAAAGGTCAAGTCAAAAGACTGCACCGTGAAGCACGCGGCCGCTTACGTCAGGCAGGCCGCCGCCTTGGCCGGCTTCAATGTCGAGCCAGGCGCCCTGGAAGCGCTTGAGGAGTGGGCGAACGGCGACCTGAGCCTGCTGCCAGGGGCGCTCGACATGCTGTTTCTTTACAGGGCGGCCGAGAAGCGCGTACGCGAGGAGGACGTCGAGAACCTACTCGGGGCCGGCGGCACGCCCAAGATGTGGGCGCTTCAGGACGCACTGCTAAAGAAGGACCGCGCCCTCTTCATGAAAACCCTGGCCGATATCGAGGCCGACCCGGAGCAGGCCCCGCTGGCTTTCGTCGGCATGGTCGCCAAGCAGATGCGCCTGCTTCTTCAACTCAGAGGAGTCATGGCCTCGGGGGCAAAGCGCTCCGATATCACCCCGGGCCAGATTGAAAGGAACATGCGGTCGTTCCTGTTGAACAAGCTTTTCGAATTGCTTCCCCTCTGGCCCGAAGCGAGCATCCGCTCGGCATTCGAGAACCTGTACAGCCTCGACCTCGCGCTCAAGGGCGATCCGGGCGAGCCGTGGGCCCTCGTCGAGCGCCATCTAATGCCGTGCGTCGAGAAGAAAAGGCCCGCCTGACGTAAGGAAACACGCGGAAGCGCGGAAGCC
>DAHXMK010000080.1 GCA_027365515.1 Candidatus Aminicenantota bacterium | reverse complement strand
TATGCGGCCGCTGCTTCGGCCGGGCCATTGGAAGCGTCTTCGTCGTCTCGGCCATCTTCGCGGTGGTTGGAACGATTCTCGGCACCCTCGCCTCTATTCACTGGGATCTCCCAACCGGCGCGGCCATCTGCGTTGCCCTCGCCCTGCCGCTGCCGTTCACCCTGCTTGCCAAGCGCAAATGAAGCCCGTTGTTCAGGCCCGCCTTGCCTGGCCGCGCGCCGGAGATTGACGGGAAGAACGACACCGCGCGATCCCCGGCTTTGCGATTTTGGAGGTTTCCTGTAGAATCTCAGGCGTGGGAGGCGCCATGGACCGGGGAGTATTTTTCGCGCTGCTATACTTCAGCGCCGTAGTGCTCGTGACTGGGCTCATGCTCCTTCTTCTTTCGCCTTTCCTGGCGGCGCTCGCGTGGGCCGGGGTGATCGCGCTGGCTTTGCAGCCCCTGTATCAATGGCTGTTGCGGCGCGTCGGCGGCAGAAAGAACCTCGCCTCTTTCATAGCAACTACGGTCACCGTCATAGTCATCGCCGTTCCATTCTTCGTTCTCGCGATCCTCTTCGCCGGCGAGGCGATAGGGATACTCTCGACGATCGAGGACGCCATATCATCTGGGAACATCCCCGGCCTCGCGAGGGTTCAGGCCAACCCGGCCTTCCAGCACGTCGCGCAGAGGCTCCAGCCTTACCTGAACGACGCCGACCTGCGCGCTTCGGTGCTCGCGACGCTGCGCGGCTTTTCGAGCCTTGCCGTGAGCCTGTCGAAGACGGTGCTTATAAACATCTTCGGCGTGGTGATGAAGTTCTTCGTGATGGTGCTGGTGCTCTTCTTCGCTTTCAGGGACGGCGCCCAGATCGTCCAGCAGGCGTGGGCCGTCATTCCTCTGAAGGCGAGAGACAAGGAGCTGATATCCAGCACCGTCAAGCGGGTCGTGAACGCCGTCCTCTACGGCGTCGTGCTCACCTGCATCGTCCAGGGGATTCTTGGCGGCATCGGCTTCGCGCTCGTTGGCCTTCCGTCGCCAGTCTTCTTCGGCGCGCTGATGGTCCTGGCGGCGTTCATCCCGGTCGTCGGCACCGGCCTGGTCTGGGTTCCGGGCGTGCTCTACCTCCTGGCGGCCGGCCAATACGGCAAGGCGCTCGTGCTGGCCATCTGGTGCATCACCATCGTCACTTCGATTGACAACTTCGTCCGCCCCTTCTTCATCAGCGGCAAAGCCAAGATACCGATCCTCGTCGTCGCGCTCGGAGTCCTGGGCGGCCTCTTCAGCCTCGGCTTTTTGGGCGTGATCCTGGGGCCATTGATGTTCGCCGTGGCGCTGGAGCTGTTCAGGATTTACCGCGACGAAATTTTCCCGGACGCTCCCGCGCCGGCGCCGAGCGAACCGCAGGCCCGGTAAGCTGATTCTCGAATAATGCCGCGAGCGATGCGTGGCGGGAGCAATCTGACGAAATCATTGCGAGCGGAGCGAAGCAATCTCACTGAGAGGGAGTTAGGAAGTCAGAGAGTTGGAGGGTGAGAAGCAAGCATTGCGCGAGATGCGCCGCGTCTGACTTTCCCGCGTTCTTCTTTTCTAACCATCTAACCTTCCAACTTTCCGGCTTTCCAACTCTGCATGCGCTGTCGTGCCCCCGATATCATGGTCAGCCTTTTTGCAGCAATGCCGATTTGCTGGTATCTACGTTGCGTCATTCCGTTGCTTCTTTTGCA
>DAHXMK010000067.1 GCA_027365515.1 Candidatus Aminicenantota bacterium | reverse complement strand
TTCGCCGTCAAGAACACCCTCGGCCCCGAAATGGAATCGGGGATAGTCGAGATGGCGAAAACCCTTCTGAAGCAATAGCCTCCGCTGCCGCGGGCCGCCTTGACAAAGGTTACCAATGTGCTAATATTTAAGACGCCGGCTTGCGGGGGGCGCATGTTGGGAATATCAAGACACACCGATTACGCGGCGAGAATAGTCCTCCACCTGTCAGCCGAACGGCGCGCGGCCCATTTCACGACGGGCGACATCGCCAAGAAAAGGCTCATTCCGCCCGCGTTCATTCGAAGGATAGTCAGCAAGCTCTCCGCCGCGGGAATCTTGAAGACGACGCGCGGGTGCGGCGGCGGTATCGAGTTGGCGAGGCCTTCAAGCAAGATAAGCCTTCTCGACGTGGTGGAGGCGATGGAGGGGCGCCTTGTCCTCAACTCCTGCACCGTGAAGCCGGAGCGATGCACGCTGTCGGCCCGGTGCGGAATCAGGCGCGCGTGGTCGGATACAACCAAGAGCCTCGAATCGTTTCTCGCAAGCGTGACCTTCGACTCGCTCGCGAAGGTGGGCGGCGGCAAGTCCGGCCGCCGCGAGGCTTCGGCTACGAAGATTGGACGGAGAAAGCGTACCTCGCGAAAGGAGGCGTGAAGGCATGAATGCGTTGGTCCTGTCCAGGGTGCAATTCGCGCTGACCGCGATGTTCCATTACATCTATCCGCCGCTGACCATCGGGATGGGAGTGATCCTCTTTATTATGGCGACGCTCCGCCTGAAGCGGAAGGAGCCCGTCTATGACGAGATGCTCAGGTTCTGGGTCCACCTCTTCGGCATCAATTTCGCCGTAGGCGTGGCGACCGGCATCGTCCTTGAGTTTCAGTTCGGCACCAATTGGGCGCCGTACTCGCGGTTCGTCGGGGACATCTTCGGGGCCCCGCTGGCCGCGGAAGGGATATTCTCCTTCTTCCTGGAATCGGGCTTTCTCGCGGTGCTCCTCTTCGGATGGAACAGGGTGTCGAAACGGGCCCACTGGTTCGCTTCGCTGATGGTGGCGCTGGGCGCGACGCTCTCCGCGTTCTGGATCATCGTGGCCAACTCGTGGCAGCAGACGCCGGCCGGATTCAAGCTGGCGGACGGCAGGGCGGAGCTGGCCGATTTCTTCGCCGCCGTCTTCAACCCCTCAACGCTGCCCCGCTTCAGCCACGCCATCATGGGGGCATGGGTGACCGGGGCCTTCTTCGTCGCCGGAATAAGCGCGTGGTACCTGCTCAAGGGGCGCCACGCGGAATTCGCGCGCAAGTCGCTGGCCATCTCGATCGTTTTCGCCCTCGTTGCGACGGCCGGCGCGGCTATCATCGGCGACTGGCACACGAGGCAGGTCGCCCATACACAACCGGAGAAATTCGCCGCGATGGAGACGCTCTTCAAGACCACCGAGGGCGCGCCGCTGCTGATCATAGGCTACCCGCTGCCGGAGGTGGGCATCCCGAAGCTCCTAAGCTTCATGACCTACTACGACCCTAACGCAAAGGTTCTAGGCCTGGACGCCTTCCCGAAGGAGGACATTCCTCCCGTCGCCGTGACGGCCATGACATTTCACGCCATGGTTTACTCCGGAGGCTTTCTCTCTTTGGTGGCGCTTCTCGGAGTCTGGCTCCTCTACAAAAAAACGCTGGAAAAGAAAAAATGGTACCTCCGGCTGCTGGTTGCCTGCATCCCGCTGCCGTTCCTGCTGAATGAGCTGGGATGGATGACGGCCGAAATCGGCCGCCAGCCGTGGATCGTCTATCACCTCCTTCGCACCAAGGACGCCTATTCGGTGACGGTGCCGGCCGGCCAGATACTTACCTCCATCATCCTGTTCGCGCTTCTGTACGCCGCGCTCTTCGCGCTTGGCTTCTCCCTCAACAGGAAAGCCATTCTGCAAGGACCTCACGAGGGCAAGGAGGATAAGCCATGACGCTCAACGTCGTTTGGTTCGTGCTGATCGCCGTGCTGTTCACCGGTTACGCCGTGCTCGATGGCTTCGACCTCGGAGTGGGCGTCCTCCACCTGGTCGCCGGCAAGAACGACGGCGAGAGAAGAGCCTCCCTCAACGCCATCGGGCCGGTGTGGGACGGAAACGAAGTGTGGCTGCTCACCGGAGGCGGGGCGCTCTTCGCAGCGTTCCCGAAGGTTTACGCCACGGTCTTCTCCGGCTTCTACCTCGCGATGATTTTCGTCCTTCTCTCCCTGATCCTGCGCGCCACGGCGATTGAATTCAGGAGCAAGAACGAATCGCCACGATGGAGGAACTTCTGGGACGTCACATTCTCGCTTTCAAGCGCGCTGGCGGCCGTCCTTTTCGGCGTTGCCGCCGGCAACCTGATGAGAGGCATACCGATTGACGCCGACGGGAATTTCACCGGGAGCTTTCTTGGCCTTCTCAATCCCTTCGCAATCCTGATAGGCCTTTTGAGCCTCTGC
>DAHXMK010000063.1 GCA_027365515.1 Candidatus Aminicenantota bacterium | reverse complement strand
TTCTCGGCTTCGCCGAGGACGTCCAGCGTGCTGGATACGCGCCTCTCCTTGAAAAGGCGGTCGGTCATCGCGAGCCCCTTGTCCAGGGAATCGCCCGAAACGTAAGGCGCCGCGAAGACGCGGACCAGCCTGCCCGGTATTGCGTTAGCCACTGCCTTTCTGAATGACATTATGACCCCCTTGCGGGCTGATCTGGCGTCAGCCCGCGGCGATATGAAGATGATTCGTGGATGAACTGATATATGAAAGAGTTGAATTGGACTGTCGAAAGCCTATTGCGGTCGCCATGGCGAGTCCCCAGTTGCGTCCCGCCTCCAGCGGGAAGTCCCACCGGCGCGGAAATGGATTATACCACCAAAGATCGGACGGCGGCGCGAAAGGCAGTTCCGGTCAAAGGCTGGCGAGGGCCTCGACGGCTGGGCGCCAGTAAAGGGTCCCGGCCAGCGTCTTCAATTCCTGAATGATGGCCGGCGGCGCTTTCGGCTCCTTGTAGCGTCGGTTAGGAGTGACGGAGGCCTCATAGACGTCGCAGACGGCGATGACCGCTCCCATTGGCTGGGGAGCTATCCCCTTGGGATATCCGGCGCCGTTCATGGTTTCGTGGTGCTGCTCGACCACCGCGGCGATGTCGCCCATGCCGATGGTCCTCAAAATGTCCGCCCCGTGCTCGGAGTGCTGGTGCAGAAGAACCCTCTCTCTCGGAGTGAGCGGACCGATCTTGTTCAAGAGCGACCACGGGCAGCGGAGCTTGCCGATGTCATGAAGAATCCCGGCCATGTGGAGGCGGGTTATGTCGAGCGCGGGTCCGCCGTTATGATTGACGGCCTCTCCGACCTTTCGGGCGAGCGCGCCGACGCTCTGTGAATGAGACCTGCCGGTGTACCAGTCCTTGTCTTCGAGAAGCTGGACCATGTCGGCGACTAGGCCGGCCTCAGGGCGCGACTGGTGAAATCCGCCCAAGCCTTTCATTACCAGAAGCGCCTGGGAAAGAACGAGCTGCTCCTCGGTCGGGAACGCGTTTCGCAATCCCTCCTTCAGCGCCCCCCTCAGCCATGCGTACGCGCCTTCCCAGTCCTCTTCGAGCTGGCATATGCGCGATTCTAGGCGGCACCTGATAGTGTAAAGAGGATACTGGTATGGGCCTTCGACCACGCCTCCTTTTTCGCCTAAGTGAAGGAGCTCCGCCCGCGCCTCTGAGAAATTCCGGCGGAGAATCGCCAGCTGAGCCGCGGCTACCGGCCGGAAATGGCTGAAACCGGCGCTCAGGGGCAGGGCCTCGACCTCGAAGATCATCCTCTCGGCCTTCGCGGCCAGGGCATCTCTCACAGGGGGCGCGGATTGCTCGGCTTTCTCCATGCAGCTCTCGATCAGATTGAATTGTTCTTGGGCGAGGAAGTCGCTCTTCGTGGCACCTATCCAGAGGGGGAAATCCTCTTCCTTGATGGAAGAAGCGAGCGCCAGCGCGTCATTGTATGAGCCTTCGGCCGCCTCGGGGTCGCCCATCAAGAAATGAATTGAACCCTCGACGTTGACCAGTTGGGCGAGCGGCACGCTGGGCCGCGAGGCGCAAAGGCGCCTGATCTCTCCGCAGCGAGCCAGCGCCT
>DAHXMK010000061.1 GCA_027365515.1 Candidatus Aminicenantota bacterium | reverse complement strand
GGCCTTCACGCTGCTCGAGCGCTACCGCGAGCGCATCCTCTCCTTCGACGACGACATTCAGGGAACCGGCGCGACGGCGTGCGCGGCGCTCCTTTCGGCGATGCGCATCAAGAAGGAGCGCTTCAGCGACCAGCGCTTCGTGATCGTCGGCCTCGGACAGGCCGGAACCGGTATAGCCGACAGCATCAGGGCGATCCTCATGGAGGAGGGGCTGTCCAAGGAAGAGGCGTGCCGCCGCATCTACGCGGTTGACCAGCCGGGGCTCCTGATGCAGGACAACCCGCGCCTCGAAGAGCAGCAGAAGCTCTACGCGCAGCCGCGCTCCGCCGTGTCGGGCTGGAAGCTCGGCGGCGATGGAGCGATCACGCTGGAAGACGTGGTGGCGAACTCAAAGGCCACGGTGCTCGTGGGCGTCACCGCCAAGCGGGGGCTCTTCAGCCGCCAGATACTCGAACAGATGGGACGAAACACAGAGCGGCCGATGATCCTCGTTCTCTCCAACCCCACCGCCAAGAGCGAGTGCACGCCCGAAGAGGCGCTTCAGGCTACGAAGGGAAGGGCGCTTATCGCGACGGGCAGCCCCTTCAAGCCCGTGTCGTGGGAGGGGCGCGAGATATCGTTCTCCCAGTGCAACAACCTTTACATCTTCCCCGGCGCTGGGCTGGGCTCGCTTGTAGGGCAGGCGAGTAAACTGACGAACGAGATGTTCATCAGCGCCAGCAAGGCGCTCTCCTCCATGATGACCGGGGATCAATTGAACCGCGGCCTTCTCCTTCCAGAAATGAAGGACATCCGCAAGGCTTCGTTCGAGGTGGCGCTGGCCGTCGCCAAGGAGGCGCGCGACTCCGGCATCGGCCGCCAGATAAGCGACTCGCACCTCATGGCCGTCATAGCAAAGGCTCAATGGGAGCCGCACTTTTACACGTTCCGGCCGGGGGGCTCAAAATAGAAATATGATTAAGGCGGCGCGGCAGGCCGGTTCTTGCGTTTCAGCCGAGCGTGGAAGCCGCCGCCATCAGCGGCCTTTGATGCCATACAGGACGGGAGATGGGACTCCCGCCGCGATGATGAGAAAGGGGAAGAGATGAAACGGGAAATGGGAAGGATCAAGTGTGGAAGTATCTTGGCTGCTATGGCGGCGTGCGCCCTCCTGTTGTTCAACGTGGCGGCCTCGGCCGGAACCAACGCCTGGACGACGGGCGGCCCGGTCGGAGGCAACACCATCGTCAGCATGGCGGCCGACCCAGGAAACGCGAACACGCTTTACGCCAGCATCATTTATGGCCCTCTCTTCAAGACCACCGACGGTGGTGCCAGCTGGTCACAGCTTTCTCTCTCGGTTCCAGCGTTCAACTCCGTCGGCGCAATAACCGTAGACCCCACTAACTCGAACATAGTCTATGCCGCCTGGTACGGCGTCGCAAAGAGCACCGACGGCGGAGCGAGCTGGTCAAGTTTTTACAACCCCTCCGCCTACATCAGCTCCATAGTGGTGGACCCTTCAAACCACAACACGGTATACGGCGGAGGAAACGGTTACGGGGTCTACAAGAGCCCCGACGGCGGCTCCACTTGGAACCAGATGAACAGCGGGCTGACCGCCACTTCCGTCTCCGCCCTTGTCATTGTCCCAGGCGCGACATCAACCCTCTACGCCGCGACCAACTCCGGGGGTGTTTTCAAAAGCATAGACGGCGCCACCACCTGGACAGCGGTCAATTCAGGCCTCGGCAACACCAGCGTCTATGGCCTCGTTCTGGACTCCGGAACCGGCACGTTGTACGCGGCCACTTGGGGCGGCGGAGTATATAAGAGATCCAGCGGCTATGGCACGAGCTGGAGCGCCGCGGGCCTTTCGGGCCAGGATCTCTCCGCCATACAGATTGATTTCCAGGGCAACCTTTATGCATCCAACAATTCCGGGAGCCTATGGCAAAGCCCGGACGGCGGCACGACATGGAATCCCATTGGCGCCGGCCTGCCGGGAACCACGGTAGGGTGCATAGCGCCAAGTCCTACTACCAGCGGCGCGCTCCACGTCGGGACTGACAATACCGGTGCCTATTGGACCTCCGATAACGGAAAGAACTGGGTGGCCCAGAACAACGGCTTCGGGTCACATCTTGAAGTTGACGCGGTGGCCGTTGATCCCGCGGCCCCAGCTCAAGTGTATGGCGGCAGCACGGACGGACTGTATAAAAGCACCAATTCCGGCGCCAGTTGGACCAAGATAGCCTTTTCCGGCAGCAGCGTAAACTCCATCGTGGTTGATGACAGCACCTCGCCTTCCAGGCTTTATGCCTCGGTGTGGGGCTCAGGCGTCAACGTGAGCACAGATGGCGGAACGACGTGGAACAATATCAACAACGGCGCCTTTCTTCCCAATATACTTCTCGTGGCGCAGGATCCCACCAATCCATCCATACTCTACGCCGGAACCAACGGCAACGGCTTCTTCAAATCGGTCAACGGCGGCACCTCCTGGTCGAACGTGAGCGGCACCACCCTCCCATCGGGCGCCAACTGGTGTTGCGCCGCTTTCGACAAGAATCACCCGGGGACGCTTTACGTCGGAAGGCAGGATAGCGACCAGATATACAAGACGATCAACTCCGGTTCAAGCTGGACCCAGGTTTACAGCGGATCCGATTATGGCGTTTATTCGATGGCGGTCGCTCCGTACAATTCAAGCCTTGTTTACGCCGCTTCCTACGGGAACAACGGCGGCATAATAAGGAGTTCCGACGCCGGAAAAAGCTGGCAGCCTATCAACTCCGGGATCTCATGCCTGGGGGTTAGCAGCGTCGCGCTGGATCCGGCCGTCCCCGGGACGCTGTATATCGGCATCAGGGGGTGCGACTATTACCCAACCGGGGTTTTCAAGAGCTTCGATGACGGCGCGTCATGGCTGGGGATGAACTCCGGCCTGGGCAACGCCATGGCGCACGCGGTCGTGCTCGATCCTACGAACAGCGCCATTGTCTATGCCGGCACCGAGGGGGGCGTCTATTCATTGACGCAGCTTCCGGCCAGCGTAACTTCTGTTGCACCATCCTCCGGGCCGGCGGCGGGCGGGACGACGGTGACAATAACGGGGGCGCGGTTCACCGGAGCGCTCTTGGTCTACTTCGGCACGGCTCCGGCGCCTTCCTTCACGGTGGATTCCGACTCTCAGATAACAGCCACCAGTCCGGCCCACGGTTCCGGTCCCGTTGACGTCAGGGTCACGATTCTTTACGGAACGAGCGCGGTCTCTTCCTCGGACCACTTCACCTTCAATTCCGGGAGCGTCTTCAGGGTGCCTTTCAGCGTCGCGCCTCTTCGGGCCTCCAGCACCGACAAAGGAGCGAGCGCGACGATAACATGGGACGCCACGAATTGCCCCGACAGCAACTACCACATCATTTATGGATACGGAAGCGCCCTTTCTAGCTGGACGGTGTCCGGCGGAGCATGCGGGCTGGGCCCTTCGGGCTCCACGACATGGAGTTCCATTCCGAGCCCATCCTCGGACAGCAAGCATTTTCTCTGGTTCCTGGTCGTGGGAGACGACGGAGCCAGCACCGAGGGTTCGTGGGGAACGACTTCGTCGGGCGCCGAGCGCGGAAGCGGCCCAAGCAGCGTTT
>DAHXMK010000058.1 GCA_027365515.1 Candidatus Aminicenantota bacterium | reverse complement strand
CGTGCTCGCCTTCGACAAGGCCGATGAGTACCGCAATCCCGTCATGATCCTGGGGGGACGGGGTGCTGGGCCAGATGATGGAGAGAGTTCCCCGCCGGAAGCTGTTTTCGCAAGCGGCTTCGGCTCCTCCCCCGGGTTCGGCGATATGAGGAATTCCACGCGGTCCGCGCCGCGTGGACCGAGCTTATGGCCGTCAAGCGTGTCGCCTCCGGGCTCCTGGGTGATCTTTACGGAAAATACGGTCTTCTTCATGCCGAGGTGGCCGAGCTCCGCTTCGACTTTCTTTTCGAGGTCCCGCGCCGCCGCGCCGCGCTTTTTCGTCAGTTCCTCCGCTTTATCGGTCAGCCCGAACTTGATCGCTTGTATTTCCGATTTCAGGCGCTCGATCTCCTCGGTGCTCCGCTCCATCCGCTCGAGGTCGGCCGTCGCCTCTGCGCCGAATTGGATGATTTCTCCGATCGTGCCGCCGTATTTTTTCTTCAGTTTCTGGATGAGGTCGAGCCGGTCGCCGAGCTCCTCCAGGCGCTTGGGATCAAACTCCACGCTCTCCCGGTAGGAAGACACCTCTCGCGCGGCTTCCTCGATCTGCGCGCGGCCCGACTCGCACAGCTGGGCGGGACCCGACAGCCTGTTGTCGATTTCCGCGATTTCCCGCAGGCTGTTGACCGCCTTTTTCAGATTCGAAAGCACGGAAGCGTCCGCCGCGTACAAGGTCTCATCCACCATGGCGGCGAGACCCGCCAGCTTCTCCGAATTGGCCAATACTTTCTGCTCGTTCGCAAGCTCGGCGTCCTCGCCGGGCTTGAGCATTGCGGCCTCGATCTCGTTCTTCTGGAACCGGAGCATGTCTTCCCGCTGGGCCCGGTCCCGCTCCCCTGTTTCGAGCGCGGCCAGTTCCTTTCTTATATCCAGCAGGCGGTGATAGGACTGCGAAACCGCCTCCCGGATACTTTCGAGCCCGCCAAAGGAGTCGAGCATGTCCATCTGGCGATCGAGGGCAAGAAGGGACTGATGTTCATGCTGGCCGTGGATGTCCGCAAGATTCGCGCCAAGGGCCGACAGCGTCGTGAGATTCGCCAGGCTCCCGTTGATATACACCTTGTTCTTGCCCGACGCGGACAGGACCCGGCGTACGATCAGGTCTTCTCCGGAAATCGCTTCGATTCCCTGGTCAGAGAGGAGGGTCATGATCTCCTTCGTGCCCCTGCCGTTCAGTTCGAAGGCGGCCTCCACGACCGCTTCCTGGCATCCGGTGCGGATGAGGTCGGCGCTCGCGCGCTCGCCCAGCGCGAGGTTCAGGGCGTCGACTACGATGGACTTGCCCGCACCGGTCTCGCCGGTGAACACGTTCAGCCCCGGGGCAAACTCTACGCGGAGTTGATCGATGATGGCGAAATTTTTTATATTCAGTTCTTTTAACATGACCAAACTTCCGGGTCCGGGGGACAGGGTTCAGGGACACGCTTTCCTGGACCCTGCCTACTGGATCCTGTCCCCTTTTTTCACCTGGCCTCTTTTTTTGCCGTTTCCGCCTTCTTCA
>DAHXMK010000051.1 GCA_027365515.1 Candidatus Aminicenantota bacterium | reverse complement strand
GAACCGTTCTTGGACATTTACCGTTAGGAACCGCGATATGCGCCGCGAGACGGCGCGCCGGCCTGATACTAATTCCCCGACTGGCCGGACGCTATCGTCACGTCTTGAGGCGGCGCCTCCTTGAAGGGCCAGTCCCTCGGGCTTCTCAAGGTGAGAATGAACCCGCCCTCGTTCAACTGGTAGATCAGAGGATTGCCGAACGCGTCGCTCGTGCCTGACATCGGTATGAGTTTCAGGCTGGCCACTTCGTCGAGAGAATTTGGAAGCCTGCCCTGGAGGAGCTTGAAAGTATAAATGGCCGCGTCGGCCCTCGCGAGCGCCATGCGCGAAAGCAGTATGCGGCGGTCGCGCTGAAAATCGCTCGACGAGCCTCGCAAATGGCCAAACGGATGGAACGGCAGAAATAGGACCGACGCCACCACCGCGATCCAGAAGAGCGGCATCAATATCTTATCCAACATTGCCTGAGGCGTGAAGGAAGCCTGTTCGGCCTGTTGCTCTTCCTCCTGAACGGCCGCCACGGGGCGTATGAGGTGGCGGTTTGTCAGCTCGAAAAGGGCCTTGCAGGTTTCAAATTCGTTGAGGCCGCACCGGTCAACTATTTCCTGGACGGTGAAGACGCCGTTGACGTTTTGGTAAACGGCCATCTCCTCTTGCGAAAGCCGCACCACTTGGTCGTTGGAAGCCGCCTTGGCCTTCCGGACGGCGGTGATGTCAGCGCCGAAGGAAAGGACGTCCTCCACTCCTGGAACGTCGGGACGCGTGTCCAGCACCGGCGGCGCCGGGAGAGGCACTTTCTCCAGCACCATCTCGAAGCTGGTTATCTTTTTTTCTATCAAGGGCCACTCGTCGAGCATCCTGATGCCTTCCATGAGGATGCTCTCTGCGGCCATCGGCGTGACGTTCTCTCTGTCGTACTCGACCGAATCGTGCGGCTCGAAATTGTACTCGCCGTCCTTCCAGCGGAAGAGGCGGTAAATGGTCTGCTGCATCTGGACGGCTAGCGCCGCCTTGAGGCTCTGCTGGTCAACGTAACCCTCTGAAACGAGGATGTAGCCTAGCCTCTGCAAGGTCTGCTTCTGAATCTCCAGCGCCTTGGCCAGTTCCTCCTTGGTGATCCGTCCGCTCTTGACGAGCACGTGGCCGAGGCGGTCCTCGAGCCGCTTGTGAAGCGAGTCGGCCCCGACGACTCCTCCTTCGAGGAATGTCACCGTGGCGACTTCCGTCTCATTCTTCAGGGTGAGGTAGCCGGTCTTCTTCTGTAGGGAGATCAGTTGGAAGATGTCGGCCAGGCTGAAATCCCTGAGCGTTCCGGCGAGTGCCACGGCCTACCTCCTCATGGCCTTCGCGCTCCAAGCGGGAGCGGGACGGCTCAGCGCTTTCAACAGCCCGAAAACCAGCCAAACGATCGTTCCGAGGATCGAGGCGACCAGCATGTACGCCCCGGCGAGGCTTCCGGCTCCCGGCGGGGCGTTCAGCGGATATCCCCACGCTCTCACCATGAAGCCGGATATAATGGAACACCAGAGCGCCAATATGAAGAATCCCTGGACGCCGTTGCCCTCCCAGACGTGGCCGGCCCCCGGCGCGAGAAGCGACAAGACGGCGCGGCTGGCGGACTGCTGCTTGTTGTATTTCTCGACCTCGTAGTTCTTCTTGAGCCTGGCCTCCGGGGAAACGCCGTCCTGCTTGATGTAGAGGTGAACGCACTGAGCGCAGAAGGAGTCGAACTCCAGGGAAGTCTTGCAGCGCGAGCAGAACGGGCGGCCGCACTTGAAGCAGGCCTTGGCGAAGAACGGCCGCTTTTTGATAAGCCCGATGGAAAGGAAAATGGCGGCCAGGACCAGGACCGGCGTGGAAAAAGAGGGCTGGAGCAGGCCGGAGGCTAAGGTGACGGGCGAGGAGAGCGCGCTTGAAAGGCCGCTGGAAACCTTGCGCTCGTGAGCCAAGGTTATGTCGCGCGTTTTGGAAAGCGGCGGGAAAACGGCGATGGGGACCCAATCCTCGACCTGCTGGCTGCTCATCTGGGAGAAGAGACCGGGGGCGAGGTTCTGTCCTTTCTCCTGGTCGTCCTTGGCTCCGTTGAAATCGAAGAGCTTGTTCTTCGCCACGGAGCGGTTGAAATAGGCCACGCCCATGTCGGGCCGCTGGGATATGGCTTTCGAGAACTGCGCGATAGCCTCCTGGTAGCGGCCTT
>DAHXMK010000016.1 GCA_027365515.1 Candidatus Aminicenantota bacterium | reverse complement strand
AGCCTTCTTCCCCTAAGCGGAGCTTTCAGCCTCGTCGTGTTGCTTCAAGGTCTTCTCATCGGAGCGCGCGACCCATGGCCACCCTCGCCGGAAACACCACGCCGCCGAAGAGGTGGCTGTCTGGCCTCGCGAAATAGACGTACTCGAAAATGCATGGAGCGGGAGGCTCAGTCGGAAAGGGCCTTACCGATTTGACGCCATGTTCCCCGATGATAACGACCTCTCCCGCCTCGATCTCTCGAATGAACCTCGCCCCCAGAAGGTCGAGGGCGCAGGATTCGGAGGCGAGAACCGGCGCGCCGTCCATCTCTCCGAGGACCAGCGGGCGGAATCCCCATGGGTCGCGCGCTCCGATGAGAAGACCTTGAAGCAACACGACGAGGCTGAAAGCTCCGCTTAGGGGAAGAAGGCTCTGGACGAGCGCCTCCACCGGATCTCCGCAGCCGTAGCGCGCCAGCAGGTGGAGGATCACCTCCGAATCGGTGGTCGAGTTGAAAATGGCGCCGCCGCGCTCAAGCGATTCTCTAAGGGCGTGACCGTTGACCAGGTTCCCGTTGTGTCCCAAGGCCACTTCGCCGTGCTGGGTAGAGGCAAGGATAGGATGGGCGTTTCTCAGGTCCGAGTCGCCGGCGGTTGAATATCGGACGTGGCCGATGGCGGCCGTCCCGTCCATCTCGTCAAGGTCAACGCCGGCGAAGACCTCCGAAACCAGCCCCATTCCCTTCGCTACCCTGAGGCGGCGTCCGTCCCACGAGGCGATCCCGGCCGACTCCTGCCCGCGGTGCTGAAGGCCGTAGAGCCCCCTGGCCGCGACCCGCGCGGCGCCTTTGCAACCGTAGATGCCGAAGATGCCGCACAAGGCCGCCTCCGAATAATTGAAGACCATCCGCCCGGCCAATAGCCTCGGCCCGGTCCGGCGCTACGCTGACCGCTAGAGCTCCAAGCGGAGCTTGATATCCTAGAGGCGGCTGACGAGAGAGGGAAACCCTGTCTCCCACCGCGCCCGTATCTCGCTTATGGCCATCCCGGCCATCGGCTGGCCGTCAATGAGGAGAGCGAGCTTTTCGGGAATCACCGTTCCGATGGGAGTCGCTTCCACTCCCCGTTCTCTTGCCAGGTCGAAAATCCTCTGCGCCGACTCGGGCGGACAGGAGGCGACCACCCGCGTGGCGTCCTCGCCAAAAAGGAGGCCGTCGAGCCGCTTGCCTCTGGCTTGGAGCGAAATAGAGGCGCCCAAGTCGTCGCCTCTCGGCCTCAGGCAACACTCCGCGACAGCCACCAAGAGCCCGCCTTCGGAGCAGTCGTGCATCGAATGGACCATGCGCTCCTTGGCCAGAAGCTGCAAGAGATCAATGAGAGCTTTCTCCTTGGCGCAGTCAAGCGGCGGAGGCGTCCCCTTCTCCATGCCATGGACCAGCGAAAGGTATTCGGAGCCCCCGAGATGGCCGCGCGTCCGTCCCAGAAGTATGACGACGTCACCCTCTTCCTGGAAGCAGCTCGGCACCCGCAGCTCGACGTCTTCGAGCAGGCCGACCATTCCAACCGCCGGCGTCGGAAAGATTCCTTCGCCGTTCGTCTCGTTGTAGAAGGAGACGTTACCCGAAACGACGGGCGTTTCAAGCTCGCGGCAGGCGCTTGAAAGCCCATCCACCGAAGCCGCGAACTCCCACATGACGTGGTCGCGCTCGGGGTTGCCGAAGTTCAAGCAGTCGGTGATCGCCAAAGGCTTCGCCCCGGCGCAGGCTATGTTCCTGGCAGCCTCCGCCACGGCGAGCCGAGACCCCTCGTAAGGATCGAGGTGGCAGTAGCGCGGGTTCACGTCGAGGCTCATCGCGACGGCCTTCTTCGTCCCTTTGATGCGTACCAGCGCGGCGTCGCTTCCCGGGCCGAAGACCGTGTTGGTGCGGACGCTCTGGTCGTACTGGGTGTAGACCCAGCGGCGCGACGAGAGGTTGGGGCTCCCCATCATTCTCATCAGAGCCTCTTCAGGGTCGCGGCAGTCCGGCAACGTTGACGGGTCTAGCCTCCGGCGCTCCTCGTAACCGTCCGGCTGCCTGCGCGGGCGGTCGTATACGGGGGCTTGATCGCTCACCGGCGCGACGGGCATGTCAACCACCTTTTCGCCGTGCCAAAAGATTTCGGCGCGTCCCGTCTCTGTGACTTCGCCGATGGCCACGGCGTCGAGCCCCCATTTGGAGAAGACTTTCTT
>DAHXMK010000006.1 GCA_027365515.1 Candidatus Aminicenantota bacterium | reverse complement strand
CCGCTCGTCGTGGAAGGCAAGGTGGACGATGACCGAGGCGGCCTGACGCTCGCCGTCTCGCGTGCATGGCCAATACGCGGCATCGCCGTGCCGAGGCCGGCCGAAGAGACGGCCGCCTCCTTCGTCACCGCGTAACTGCGGCTGCGAAAATAAGTATGAAGTATGAGTTATGAAGGATGAAGGGAGGTACTTCCTCTTCTGATTCAACCTTCAACCTTCAACCTTGCCCTTCCGCCCGCTTGACCATGCGGCCATAAGAGTGGTACAAAGGCGGCGGGAGGATGAGGGTGGAGAGCGGTCCACGGAAAGAAAAGCAACGAACGGGAGGAAACCTCCGGAGCGAGAGCCCCGGTAAAGCGTAGGAGGCTTCATGTATCTGATCAACGCCCTCGCCTTTTTCGACAGCCCCGAGCAGTGGCTCCGCATCCTTTTGATTTTCGTCCTGATATTCGGCGCGGCCAAGCTCCCCCAACTCGGTTCCGCCATGGGCAAAACCATCAAGAACTTCAAGCAGGAGATGCGCGAAGCGAGCTCGGACGAGCCGGCCGCCGCGCCACCGCAGAACGGCGCGGCAAAGCCCGCCGCCAAGTTCTGCGCCGCATGCGGCAACCCCGCCGCGCGCCCCGAGGACGCCTTCTGCGCCAAGTGCGGCAAGCCGCTCTAGCCCCAGCGGGGACAAAACCGGCGACCTTCATGAAGTTTATAAGTTGATGAGTCTATGGGTTGATAAGAGCGAGGCAAATGCGCTCGCGCCGCGCCTAGCGCGGAGAGAGAGTCTCACCACAAAGTCACCAAGGACACGCATAACTCGGGGCCAAATCTTGCTTTCTAGCATTTCTCAATTCTGAATACGGCTCTGCCCGCCGCGCTTCATGCTCATTGTCTTTGCCAACTCAAAACTCCTAACTCAAAACTCGCAACTCACTTGGTTAACTGAACACCCTTCCTCAATTCAACATTCAAAATTCACCATTCGCAATTCGCCCCGCGCCGTGGTGAGACTTCTTTTCGCGAAGCGGCGGCTATGCGCGGCGCTTGCCTTGCTCTTATCAACCCATAAACTCATCAACTCATAAACTTCCTTTTTGCGCGGAAGGCCGAGAAAGGCGAATGTTCCGGTCTTACGGTTGGGGGCGGACGGCTTCGCGCCAGCCTTCGCCCAGGGTGCGGACGAGGAGTTCGCCTTCGGGGAGCCTGAAAAGCACGGAACGGCCGGTGGTGCCGCCGGTTTCGTTCCAGTCGAGTTCAGCGCCGCACCTTTGAATGGCGCTTACAGCCCCCTCGACGTTTCTCGCGCCGACGCCGGATTCCAGCGGCGTTTCCGAGGAGAAGAGCCTGGCGCCTCCCACGATTCCGGCGCGCAGCCTTCGCTTCGCTCCGCTCTTGGCTTCGACCATCCGCAGGAGCGCCGAACAGGCCTCGTCGGCGTATTTCGCGGGAAGGCCGGCTCGGGAGTCTGACTGGGGCCTCGGGCCTGGCAGGAGGACGTGGGCCATCCCTCCCATGCCCGTTGACTGGTCGAATAGGACCACGGCCACGCACGAGCCGAGGCCGTAGATCACCAGCTCGCCGGGCCCGCTGAGCATGGCAAGCTCGCCTATTCCGACTGGCTTCCGCTCCTCATCCAACTAGGAACTCCCTGACTTCGGGCTTGAGATAGATGTTCTCAATGTCGCGCCCCTTGACCTCTCGCCTCAGAAGCTCGGCTTTGTCCATTGGGTGCAGGAACCGGTTGACGATCAGGATATCGCGGCCGCGGACGCTGCAAAGCGCCCCCTCGCTCCTGATACGCCCCGTCTCGCGGTAGGTGATGTTCATCTTCTGGAGCGCCTCCTTCAGCTCTTCTAGGAAGGCTTCCCACTCCTGCTTTTTCCTACGCCTCATGGCCGCTTCCCCGCCTTCCCGCGCGGCCTTTTGGGAGCGCATGCTTTCACGACCTTGAGTATCTCGGCGTCGGGGAGCGTTCTCGATGAACGCTTCGCGAGGCTG
>DAHXMK010000004.1 GCA_027365515.1 Candidatus Aminicenantota bacterium | reverse complement strand
CGCCTCCTTGAGGCCCGGTTCGAGCTTGCAGCCTTCGAGGAGCCTGAGCGATTGCGGGTTCAGGTTCGCCTTGTAGTCGGCGCCCTCCGGATAATCGTCCGGGTCGGGCTTTGCGAAGAGCCGGTCGTACAACCTGACTTGCGCCTCGACGGCGTGAGCGGCGCTGACCCAGTGGAGGGTGGCTTTCGGCGAGCGCCCGTCCGGCGCCGCGCCGCCGCGCGTGGCGTGGTCAACCTTGCAGTGAAGCTCGGCGATTTCGCCGTTGCCGCCCTTGATGACGGCGGTGCAGGTGACGAGGTAGGCGCCCCGAAGCCGCACTTCGCGCCCTGGCGCCAGCCTGAAGAATTTCTTCGGAGGCTCCTCCTTGAAGTCATCGCGCTCTATATAGATGACCTTGGTGAAGGGGACGCTTCTCGTTCCAGCCGACGGGTCCTCCGGGTTGTTGGGAAGCTCGAACGTCTCTCCGCGTCCGTCCGGGTAGTTTTCGAGGACGACCTTGAGAGGGTCGAGGACCGCCATTCTGCGCGTCGCGCGCTTGTTGAGGTCGCCGCGCAGGCACTCTTCGAGAAACGCCACGTCCACCACGCTGTTGCTCTTGGCGACCCCTATCTTGTCGCAGAAGGCGCGGATGGCCTCCGGCGTGTAGCCCCTGCGCCGAAGCCCGGCCAGCGTTGGCATTCGCGGGTCGTCCCATCCCGAAACGCAGCCCATCTGCACCAGTTCCAGAAGTTTGCGCTTGGAGAGGGCGGTATATGTGATGTTGAGCCGAGCGAATTCGTACTGGCGCGGCTTGTGAGGCACGGGAAGATTCTGGATGAACCACTCGTAGAGCGGCCTGTGGTCCTCGAACTCAAGCGTGCAGACCGAATGGGTTATCCCCTCGATGGCGTCGCTCTGGCCGTGGGCGAAGTCGTACATCGGGTAGATGCACCATTCGTTCCCGGTCCTGTGGTGTTCCGCGTGGAGGATCCTGTAGATGACCGGGTCGCGCATGTTGAGGTTCGGGTTGGCCATGTCTATCTTGGCCCTGAGCGTGCGCGAGCCGTCCGGGAACTCGCCGGCCTTCATCCTCGCGAAGAGGCCGAGGTTCTCGTCAACGGAGCGGCCGCGGAAAGGGCTCTCCCGGCCGGGCTCCTTCAGCGTCCCCCGGTAGGCCCGCACCTCGTCGGCGCTCAAGTCGCATACGTAGGCCTTTCCCGCCTTTATGAGGTGGACGGCCCAGTCGTGGAGCTGCTGGAAATAGTTGGAAGCGTAATAGAGGTGCTCGCCCCAATCCCATGCCAGCCAGCGCACGTCCTCTTGTATCGAGTCAACGTACTCCTGCTCCTCCTTAGACGGGTTGGTGTCGTCGAAGCGCAAGTGGCACCGGCCGCCGAATTCCTTCGCGATTCCGAAGTTCAGGCAGATGGATTTCGCGTGGCCGATGTGGAGGTAGCCGTTCGGCTCCGGGGGAAACCTCGTCACGACTCCCTGGCAGGCCCCGGACTTGAGGTCCGCCGCGACCGTCTGCCTGATGAAGTCGAGTTGCCCGCCGGTGGCCACGGCGCCGTTTTCGTTGGAATTTTCCTGATCGCCCATTTGCAGTCACTCCGCCCGGTTCCACTCGGGCCTGATTAGGGGAACTTTCTCCGTCTTTTTGGACAGCGGGTCGTCGTAGCTTACGCAGCCTTCCCGCCTCTCCTTCTCGTTGTAGTAGCCGTCAATGATGGGTTCTATTGCCGCCGCCATGGCCGCCCTTGTCTTCTCCTCCTCGGAGGGGTGAATCAAGATCACCATCGAGTCGTTCGGGCGCTGGCCGACGACGCCAGCCGCCGTGCTTTCCTTGACCGAGTCGTGAATCTTCCACGCCACGGAATGGATCATGTCTTTCAGCTTCGCCGGGCCGTACTTCTGTACGAACACCTCGGCGGGCCTCGATGGAAAGGAAACTTCCGCCAGGAGTACCTGCGCGCCCGCGTCCAGCCGCGCCTGGTATTCCTCCATCACCCTGGACGCATCCGGCAGGCCCGTCCATGCCACGCTCTTCTTGCCCTCCTCCACCTCCTTGAGGAGCTGCCCTACGAGCGATTCAAGGTGGCGCGGCTCGTAGGGCTTGGTGACGTAGGCGTCGGCGCCGCTGTCGTAGCCCCAGTAGACGTCCTCCTTCAGGTTCTTCGCGGTGAGAAGAATGACCGGAATCACCGCCGTCTCCTGATTTCTCTTCAGGTCTCGGCAGACGGCGTAGCCGTTCTTCTTCGGCATCATGACGTCGAGGATGACGAGGTCGGGCCGCTCGGCGGCGATCTTGGCCTCGGCCTCTTCTCCGTCGTAGGCCGCCTGCACCTCGTAACCCAGGAGGTCGAAGTTCAGCTTCAGCACCTCTACAACCGACTTGTTGTCGTCAACGACCAGAATTCTTTTCCTCACGTCCCGCTCCTTGATCTGGCGGAGGGAATGTCACCTCGAAAACCGTTCCCGGCCCCAGACATTTTTCATTCCAGA
>DAHXMK010000408.1 GCA_027365515.1 Candidatus Aminicenantota bacterium | reverse complement strand
TGCCCAAGTAAAATACGACGAAGTGTATACGAAAATTTGCCGACGTTTTGGGGAAGTGGGAACTAGGGGAAGGCGGGAAGAATAAAAGTCCCGAGAGGGCTGATTTCCGGCCAAAACTTCATCGCGACGCTGGATGGCCTGATGCTGAAAGCGGCGCCGTTCCGCAGCTTCGATGACCTTCCGATTCCGTTCAGGGCTGTCGCGACCGACCTGGAGACCGGCGACAAAGTCGTGCTGGACCATGGCGACCTTCCCCAGGCGGTGATGGCGAGCATGGCCGTGCCGGGCGCCTTCGCGCCGGTGGAGCGCGAGGGAAGGCTGCTGGTTGACGGCGGCCTCGTTGACAATCTGCCCGTTGACGTGGCCAAGGCGATGGGGGCCGACATAATAATCGCGGTTGACATCGGCACCACCCTTTCTACGAGGGAGGATCTCGGCTCCCCGATTGACATCTCGCGGCAGGTGATAACGATACTGACTATCAAGAACGAGAACAAGCAGGCCGCCGCCGCAGACATCCTCGTCAGGCCGGATCTCTCCCGCTTCCACAGCACGCAATACAACCTCGCGCCGCAGCTCATGGAGCTTGGCGCGAAGGCGATCGAGTCCGCCAGGGCCAAGCTGCTCCCGCTCGCCGTGAGCGATCAGGAGTACGCGGCATACAAGGAGGCCCGCCGCGACAGGCTCTCTCCGCCAAAACCCGTTGACGTCGTCAGGTTCCAGGGCTCGCGCCGCGTTGACGAGCGCATCATCGAAGCTCAAATGAAAACCAAGGCGGGCCGGGTGCCGGACGCGGCGCTTCTCCAGCGGGATATTGAAAGGATATACAGCCTCGGCGATTTCGAGAACGTCGAAGCCAGGCTCGAAGACGCCGCCGGAGAGCGAGAGCTGGTGGTGCAGGCGCGCGACAAGCCGTGGGGGCCGAACTTCGTCCGGTTCGGAATGGAGATGGAGGACGACTTCAGCGGCGGCAGCCGCTTCACGCTGAAAGGCAACGTGACGATGACGCGCCTGAACGCGCTAGGGGCCGAATGGCGCAATGACGTGCAGTTCGGGCGGGTCCAGTCCCTCGTCAGCGAATTCTACCAGCCGCTCGATTTCGAGGGCCACTGGTTTGTCGCGCCGGGCTTCGAGTACAACTATTCGCTCCATGACCTCTACGTAGGCCATCAGGATCTCGCCGAATACCGTTCAAGGACGATCCTCGCTGGCGGTGACATCGGCTACCAGATCGGCTCGTGGGGCGAGCTGCGCCTGGGGCCGCGCTGGGGCCACTCCAGGGCGAATCCCAAAATCGGAGACCCCTCGCTTGCCACGTTCGACGTGAGGCTGGCCGGCATCTCGGGGCAAATGGTCTTCGACAGGGCCGACCAGGTGGGCTTTCCGCGCAAAGGCAGCCGCAGCGGCCTGTTTGCTTTCCTCGCGCGCACCGGCATGGGTTCGCAGGCGCGCTACGACAAGGTCTGGGGCTATTGGGGACAGTGGTTCAGCCGCGGCAGGAACACCTTCTTCGTGAAGGCCGAGGCGGGCTCGTCGTGGGGGACCGTCCTTCCCATCTGGGACAAGTACGCGCTCGGAGGCTTCTCGTCGTTTTCCGGCTACCACCCCGAGCAGCTCATAGGAGACTACTACGCCGTTCTTCGCGCAGGATACTACGCCCGGATCGGCAGCCTGCCGCCGGGGCTTGGAAAGGGCGTCTATTTCGGCGGCTGGCTCGAAGCCGGGAACATTTGGGATACGAGGGCTCAGGTTTCGTCGGGAGACCTGAAACACGCGCTGACGCTGATGTTCGGCGCGGACACGAGGCTGGGGCCTCTCTATTTCGCCTACGGGCGGGCCGGCGGGGGAAACTCGCTCTTCTACCTCTACCTGGGGAGGACCTTTTAAGAGAGGAGCGGATTGAGGCGGGGGGGCGAACGCCTCAGTCCTGGCTTCGGTCCGCGCCCGGCGCGATGGAGCGAAAGGCGTAGTCCCCCTTCATGAAGGCCTCGACGTGGGCGCGCATTACCTCCTCGCTCGTCATGTACATGTCGAGCTGGCTGGCGCAGGCCATGAGGCGCCCAAGCAGATCGAGCTTTTCGGCGGTTTCTTCCAAAGGGGCTTTCTTCAGCCAGGCGTTGATCAGGTCGCCTCGCCTGTCAACCTGGAAGCCATGGCGCGTAAGGACGGCGTCCAGGAACGCCGCGCGCAGGTTCCTGCGCCACTGCGTCGCCCCCCCGCCGGCGAACCTGAAGGCGACGTGGTTGTTGTTCGCGACGCTCGTCAGAGAAGCGTCAATCAGTGAGAAGTGATAGGCGAGCCGCGAGTTGAGGTTCATGTAGCTGGGAGCGATCATCAGGTAGCTCTGTTCGCCGAGGCCGCGCTGCGGCCCGGCCTGGCTGGAGAAGGAACCGGCTATGACCGACGCCAGGCCGTCGAGGCTGGGCGGCGCCTCGCGCCTCCAGGCGACGCTGGGGTTGCTGACCCCGCGCCAGAAAGCCTGGAATGGGGCGCAGAGGATCGTCTCGGGCTTTAGCTCCCTCCCAGCCCGCCCCGCTTCGCTCACGCCCCCACCGAGATCGAGGACGAAGAAGTTTACCGGTATCGGGGTGTCGAGCTTCTTCACGGCGCCGGGGCCGGCCCTGGCTACGAAGTCGTTCACTTCGAACATCGCGCCGATCGCCTTCTCGTGGCAGAAGCGCAGGACGTCGTGGACGGAGC
Source organism: Candidatus Aminicenantota bacterium (assembly GCA_027365515.1). Taxonomy (GTDB): domain Bacteria; phylum Acidobacteriota; class UBA4820; order UBA4820; family DSQY01; genus JAEMPZ01. The sequence goes on along the minus strand of DAHXMK010000408.1, from coordinate 65 downwards.
GGCAGCCTCCCTGCCTGAAGTTCAGCGCCGCGGGGTTCAGCAGGTTCAAAGCGAGGATTCGCCTT
>DAHXMK010000398.1 GCA_027365515.1 Candidatus Aminicenantota bacterium | reverse complement strand
GTCGGGGCGTAGCGCAGCCTGGTAGCGCACTTGGTTCGGGACCAAGGGGTCGGAGGTTCAAATCCTCTCGCCCCGACCATCCTTGCGAGAGTGGCGGAACTGGCAGACGCGCAGGACTTAGGATCCTGTGGGGAAACCCGTGGGGGTTCGAGTCCCCCCTTTCGCACCATCACACACTGAAGCAATTCGGGCGATACGAAAGCACCGAAAGATGCATGGCCTTCGTGGCGGGACTCGAAGGGCGGGAGACGGCATTGCCGTGCCGCGAGAGCGCGAGCGGTAAAGACAAGTATGAAGTATGAATGATGCAGGATGAAGCGCTGTACCTACTCCTTTCCATTCAGCCTTCGTACCTAGGCCTTCAACCGTGTCCTCTCGCCACGGCCAACACTCGGGTCGGGCAAAGCCGGCGCGTTTGGCTCCTGGTCTTTCGCATTAGCTGCTTGACAAGGCAGGCGCTCTGGCTTATCTTCCCTTCTGGCGGGGGCCGCTTTTCGCCAGAAGGCGGGTACTATGGCAGGCCGTTTTCAAATCCTCTATTCCACGTCACGACATGAAAGGAGAGCGCGATGAACTACTTGGACGATCTTAGGGACGTGAAGTTCAATCTCTTCGAGTGGCTTCCCTTCGTGAAGCTTCTGAAGAACGAGCACTTCTCCGGGTACGAGAAGGGCGACGTCGAGACGATCATGGAGGAGGCGCTCAAGGTCGCCCAGGAGGTTCTTGCGCCCTGCAACGAGGAGGGCGACAAGGTCGGAGCTCAGCTCGTGGACGGGCAGGTCGTCCTTCCGAAGGGCTATCACGCCGCCTATGGCACTCTCTGCGAGGCCGGCTGGCTCGGAACCACCGCCGACCAGGAGTGGGGCGGGATGGGCCTGCCTGAATGCGTTGGCACCGCGGTTATGGAATTCTTCCTCGGCGCGAACGTCGCCCTTACGTTGTCAGTGATGCTCGGCCGAGGCACGTCGCACCTGATTGAGAGCTTCGGCAGCGAGGAGCTGAAGAAGACGTTCTGCGAAAAGATGAACAGGGGCGAATGGGGCGGCACGATGTGCTTGACCGAGGCGGGCGCCGGCTCGGACGTGGGCGCCAGCAAAACTAAGGCGGTCAAGGTCCGGGAAGGGGCTTACAAGATATCCGGCGAGAAGATATTCATCACCAACGGCGACAACGACCTGTCAAAGAACATGATCCACGCCGTGCTGGCTCGCCTGCCCGACGCCCCGGCAGGCACGAAGGGGCTCTCGCTCTTCATCGTTCCCAAGTTCAGGGTCAACGCCGACGGCTCTCTGGGCCAGCCGAACGACGTGGCGGTGGGAAGCATCGAGCACAAGCTGGGGATTCACGGCTCCCCCACGTGCGTGATGGTCTTCGGCGCCAACGACGGCTGCGAGGGCTTCCTGCTCGGCAAGGAAAACGAAGGGATGTCGCTCATGTTCCAGATGATGAACGCCGCCCGCTACGAAGTGGGGCTTCAGGGGCTGGCGATAGCCTCCACGGCTTTCAAGCACGCCGTCGAGTATTCAAAGCAAAGGCTCCAGGGCAAGCATTTCAAGGACAGGACGCCCGACGGGCCGCAGGTCCCGATCGTGGAGCACCCGGACGTCAAGCGGATGCTCCTGACTCAGATGGGCTACTCCCACGCCATGAGGGCGCTCCTTTACCATACCGCCTACAACCTCGATATGGCTAAGGTTTCGGAAGGAGAGGAGAAGAAGAAATATCAAGGCGTCGTCGAGGTGCTTACTCCCATCTGCAAGGCGTGGTGCACCGACTGGGGCGTGAAGATGGTTGACATGTCCCTCCAGTGCTTCGGCGGCTACGGGTACACCGCCGAGTACCCGGCGGAGCAGTACCTTCGCGACGCCAGGATAGCGCCGATCTACGAGGGGACAAACGGCATCCAGGCGCTCGACCTCTGCTTCAGGAAGTTCAAGATAAACGGCGACTCCGTCCAGGCGCTGATGATGAAGGCCGGGGAGATCGCGCAGGAATACGCGACCGACATAGACCTCGGCGCTTCGGGTATGCACCTTGGCGCCGCCGTGAAAGAGCTGGGCGGAATCCTGAAAAACCTCGGCGGGAGAATGGACGCGCCCCTCGTCATGCTGCCAAACGCCCCGCTGATACTGGACATGATGGGCCACGTGATATCCGGCGCGTTCCTTCTCGAACAGGCCGGCATGGCGCAGAAGCGGCTCAAGGCCATTCTTCGCGAGAAGAAGGTGGACCCGTCGGAAAAGAAGGCCTACTTCGCGTTCCTCAACGACAACTCGGAAGCGAAGTTCTATCACAACAAGATTCAGGCGGCGATCCACTTCATGCACTACGGCGTGCCGCAGGTTCACGCAAATGCAGCCGCCGTGAAGAGCGGAGTGCCGACGGCCTACGACGTGGCATTCTGAGGAAAGCCTCGAATTTTACGACCCGGGAGGGCGCTACGGCGCCCTCCTTTATTTTTCAGCGCGGATGCGCGGTTTCATGGCGGTGTTCGTTGCGGGGACGTGACGTTGTGGACGTAGCTCCCTGGGCCGATTGCGTGACTTCGTAACTTGCCTGGCCATTACTCGGCTTGGTATTGGGCGGCGATGCGGTCAACGGCTCGGGCGAGGGCGAAGTCCTTTTCAGTGACGCCGCCTTTGGAATGGGTGGCGCAGAAGACGGTGACGTCCGCATAACGGACCAGCATGTCGGGGTGGTGGTCCTCGGCTTCAGCCTCGGCGGCAACCGCCTCGACGAACTCAATGCCGGTCATGTAGCGGTTGAAGCTGAAGCGGCGGCTTATGGCGCCGTTCTCGAATCGCCAACCGGCCATGGAGGCCAGCTCCTTCACTATCTCGCTTTCAATCATGGCCCGCGTCATGGGCCCTCCTTTTCAATTGCCTGGGCTTCTTCGGGCTGGGGCGCGCAGGGTCAAGCGTCATCCTTGGCCATGCCTGGGACGGGAATGCGTCGGCCCCAATTTCAGAAGGCGCCCCGGAACGGAATCGTTCGAGCGCCGCGAAGCCGACCATCGCGGCGTTGTCGGCGCAATACTTCGGAGACGGAAAAGCGGAACGGATGCCCAGCTCGTCGCCGAGGGCCGCCAGCCGCTCGCGCAACAGCGAATTGCAGGCGACGCCTCCGGCCATGACGAGGCCGGCGGGGCCGAGCTCCAGCGCCGCCTGGCGCACGCGCTGCAGGAGATGGTCAACGACCCTCTTTTGGAAGGAGGCGATTAAGTCATAGGCCCATTGAGGCCATTGGTCCATCTCCCCTTCGAGCGGAAGCTTCGCTCCGCTGTTCTTGAGGTGATAAATCGCCGCCGCCTTTATGCCCGAGAAGGAGGAATCGGGCTCGCCCGAAGTGAAACGGGGAAGCGGAAGCTCGACGCCCCTCGCGTTGCCCCGCCCGGCAAGCTTGTCCATCCAGGGGCCGCCCGGATAGGGAAGCCCGATGAGCTTGGCGACTTTGTCGAGCGCTTCGCCCGCCGCGTCGTCCCTGGTGGCCGAAACGAGGAGCCGCTCGCCGGCGCTCTTGCAGAAGAAGAGATGCGAGTGGCCGCCCGACGCCGCCAGGGCGAGCACTGGGTAGGAAAAGTCCCTATTTTCAATCCACGGCGAGCCAAGGTGCGCCTCAATATGGTTCACCGCGTAAAA
>DAHXMK010000357.1 GCA_027365515.1 Candidatus Aminicenantota bacterium | reverse complement strand
AGGAGCGCGAAGGGCGCGCGGTGGCGCGATGAATAGGCCAACTCCTCTTCAAGGCGGTAGAGGAAATAGGAGCGGTTGTAGAGCCCGGTGAGCGGATCCTGGATCGCCTGCAAATGGAGGAAGCAGTTTTCGAGCCCGATGACCAGCGACTGCACGCAGGTTTCAAGAAGCTCCTGGCGGCGCGAGTAGTCGGCGTTCTTTCGAGAGGAGTAGATGACTACTCCGCCGAACGGTTCGCCGCCTCGGATCATCGGCACGCCGTAGACAGACGGAGGTATGACGAAGGGGGCCGTTTCCAGCGGCATGAGGAATTCGTAGAGCCGTTCTCCGAGCCTGGGGGAGGCTTCGGAAAGGGGCAGCTCCTCGTATTGAAATAGCTTCTCCTCCGGCAACGTCGTTGACCTGCTTTTCTCCCCCTCTACCTGCACCAGGTAAACCGACGAGGCGTAACGGTGGTAGAAGATGACGCCTATCCCGTCGGCGCCCAGCTCCTTGCAGAGTTCGCGGGTGAACGATTCCACCATCGGCATAACGTCGAGGCCCGAACTGGCTGCGGCCGAGACGCGCCCGAGGAGCGTCAGGTCCTCGACCTTTCTCCGCAAATTGCTTTGGGCCGTCGTAAGATGGTGAAGAAGCGCGGAGCCCATAAGGGTGAAAAGGGCCAGCAACAGGAAACTGGTCACGCCGGTGGCATTCCCCGCCGCCAGAATGCTTAGCAGGTAGCCAAGCGCGAAAATCGAAAGGCCGTGCTTCAGGTCCTGGGTGAAGGATTCAACCCAAAAGAGCCTGAGGTTTGCCCCTTTGAAGTATTCGGTCGGGAGGAAGAAGAGGTTGTTCACCACGAAGTAGGCGGCGAAAGCGGCAAGGGCGGCCATCAGGCAGGCCGGCGTCTCCGAGGGCGGAAACGTGCCGCCAGAGAGCGTGTACGCGAGGAAGACCCCGGCGAACCGCAACATCCGGTTGCCGCTGTTTTCAAGAAACAGCCAGCCGTAAAATGACTCTCTCGGCTCCCGCTTGGTCCTGATGGCAATGTCCAGCGCGGTCGAAGAAAGCGCCATCAGAAGCCCGTATATCGGCGCGGCAAGAAAAAAAGCCGCGAGCGCGAAGGCAATGTCGAAGGAGACGTAATACCCCGACATCATCGAGAACTTGTAGGGCACCGACGCCCAGGAAAGCACGAAGAGGACGGCGATCAACAGCCACGGGCTCAGGATCAGGTGATGCCCGGCCAGCAGAGGGAGCGCTGGGCCGAACGACATGGAGGTCGCCCTGAGGCCGATAAGGGCAAGCCATGCGGCCACCCCGGCCAAGCACATCACGAGAGCGTATATTCGCCTTGAAGCGCTAATCGTCCCCACGCCGCAATTCTACGACCTTCGCGACAATAAGCGCAAGCCGCTGTATAGGTTCAACACATGTGAGACGAATAAGGGGAAGCGCGAGAGGGGATGATGGCATTGTTGAGGAGGAATTGGAAGGGGGTGAGTTTGTTGAGGGAATGGTGGGGACGGATTGTGTTGTAGGTT
>DAHXMK010000354.1 GCA_027365515.1 Candidatus Aminicenantota bacterium | reverse complement strand
GTCTGCATGATGGAAGGCGTGAAGCGCGAAGTGGCCAACACGGCCAACGGCGTCACCATTACCTTTACCGCCGACAAGGCGGAAACGGTCAAGGCTCTTCAGGAGAGGCTCGCCAAGTGCCCCGTGGGCGAGATGAAGGGCAAGGGCTGCTGCATGGCCATCGAAGGCGTGAAGCGCGAAGTGAAAAACACCGAGAACGGCGCTATCGTCACGTTGACCGCAGAAAAGCCCGAGACCGTGAAGGCTCTGCAAGAGAAGGCCGCGACGTGCGGCAAGCAGATGATGGGCAAGGGCTGCGCCATGCACCACGGCCCCATGTGCGCCGCCAAGGGCCACGTCTGCATGATGGAAGGCGTGAAGCGCGAAGTGGCCAACACGGCCAACGGCGTCACCATCACCTTCACCGCCGACAAGGCGGAGACGGTCAAGGCTCTTCAGAAGAAGCTCGCCAAGTGCCCAATGGGTGAGATGAAGGGCAAGGGTTGCTGCATGGCCATGGAGGGCGTGAAGCGCGAAGTGAAGAAGACCGATAACGGCGCCGTCGTCACGCTGACCGCCGATAAGCCCGAGACGGTGAAGGCTTTGCAGGAGAAGGCCGCGGCGTGCGGCAAGCCGATGATGGGCAAGGGCTGCCCGATGCACAAGATGGGGCCAGGCTGCGCGAAGAGCTGCATCAAGAAGGGCGCGTCCGAAACGAAGTAGTTACTGACTTGAGCGGGAAGGGGACTTCTCTTTCACGCTCCGCTGGCAAAGCCGGACGGAGCGCTCCGTCCGACCTTCGGGGCCTTCCCGCACGGATCAGCACATGGCACCGGGGAGCCGTCGGCTTACCCGGTGCCTTCGTGCAAAAGGGCGGAGCGGCCAGGATTGCCAACGGGCTCCTTTGCCGTTATGCTGGCCTTTCTCGGGGAGAGGGGCCAGGGCGCGATGCGAACCGATGAAGATTTGATGCTGGCGGCAGGAGGAGGCGACAGATCCGCCTTCGCCGAGATCGTCCATCGTAACCACGCCCGCGCCTTCAAGTTGGCGGCCAGAATCGTAGGCGACAGGGACGAGGCCGCGGACGTCGTCCAGGAAGCTTTCCTCAAGATACTCTCCTCCGCGCCGCGATACAGGCCCTCGGCCGCGTTCGGCACCTACCTTTACCGCGTTGTCGCGAACCTCTGCCTGGACCGGCGCCGCAAATCGAAGCCGGAACCCGAATCGGAAATTGATGAGACCGGCTCCGAGCTGCAGTCGCCGCTCGAAAGCCTGGCCGCGAAGCAGAAGGCCGCCGTGGTCAGGCGCGCGCTGGAGAGCCTTCCCGCGCGCCAGCGGCTGGCCGTCGTCCTTAAGTACAACGAAGGGTTAAGCTACAGTGAAATCGCGGAGGTTATGGATACGTCGGAAAAGGGCGTCGAGCGGCTGCTGGCCCGCGCCCGCGAGAGCCTTCTGGCCGGACTTGCGGTGATCCGATAAGACAACGGCCGGCGGCGACTTCCTCAGCGGATTCTTCGAGAGACGTTGCGGCCGGTCATCCGAACTCTCAGCTTGACCGACTTGCCAAGGGGCCGCTTGGCTTGGCGGCCTAGAACGACCATCTCCGGCTTGGCGCGTGCTTCGTCGAAAAGGACGTAGGCGGGTTGCGGCGTCAGCCACGAGGAGGGATTGAGAAAGAGGACTCCGTCCACCTCTTCTTGGTCGCGCCGGTGGGTGTGGCCGGCCACGACGTACTTCGCTCCGGCGGCGCGGGCCTTGAGGATGGCGCCCGCTTTCACGCGCTCCACCGCCCTGATGAAGACCGTGCTGGAGCGCTGCATCCACTGGATCGCCTTTTTTCTCGGAACGTCGAACCAGAGCGCGAAGCCGTAGAACGCGTTTCGCAAGTTGGAGAAGCCACGGGTCGCGTGGTGGAACCTGTCGAATTCGTGGCCGTGCACCACGAGCACCTTTTCTCCTTTGAAGACGAAGGCGTATTCCATCACGACCTCCACGCCGAGGAGGCGGCGCATCGCTTCGGCCGAGCCGTCGTGGTTGCCGCAGATCCAGACGATCTCTTTCTTGTCCGCCAGCTTCCTGAGCTGGTCGAGGACGGCCCAATGGCGCTCCTTCAGGCGCCGAAAGTTCAGATCGTCGAAGATGTCACCGTTGAGAATGAGGCGGTCGAACTCCGCGTCGCGCAGTAGCGCCCCCAACAGCGCCGTGCGGCACAGCGGCGAACCAAGATGGATGTCACCTATAACGATGGTGCGCATGGCTCAACCCAGCCCAAGTTTAGCAGAATCTCGCAGCTTCGCAAGATTGCCGCCGAAGTTTATGAGCGGATGAGTTTCCAAGTGGATAAGGGCAAGGCAAGCGCCGCGCATAGCCGCCGCTTCGCGAAAAGAATTCTCACCACAAAGCACACAGAGGTCACGAAGAAAGGATTGCGAGAAGTTAGACGTGAGACGTTAGAAGTGAAGGATGCAAGATTTGCGACGCATCGCCAGTTATTACGCGGTCATTCCGGCTTGCCCGGAATCCGGCCGCGCGCGGAAAGGACATCTCACCACGAAGGACGCGAAGCACACGAAGGAAAGAACGTGAGAAGTTAGACGTGAGACGTTAGAAGTGAAGGATGCAAGACTTGCGCGGGCGGCGCCAGTTTATGAGTGAATGAGTTGATAAGAGCAAGGCAAACACCGCGCCGGGACGCGCGGCGTTTCATTTCTTCACCTTCTAACATTCTAACTTTCTTACCTTCTAACGCCTTTCATGCGCCTTCAGGGAAGAACGTGATTCGTGAGCCGTGACTTGTGATTAGTGAAGGATGCAAAGCGGGCGCGGGCGGCATCGGCGCAAGCTAGAACGCATAGCTAAGGCTATTTGGCACCGGAACGGCTATCCTTCGGGCGGCGATGTGCTGGCACGCCACTCTTCCGGCTGTTACGCCGCGTCGTTCCGTAACCGCATTGCATTTGCGGCAAGCATCCCAGAACGGAATCTTGGGGCACGGCGGGTTGCCGCCGGTCGTCGCGCATGTTGATATGCGTGTTGATCGGGCGGTTCGAACTTCTTGACCTGAATTTTTGCGCCATGCTATCTTGTTTTCACGGGAGGCCACCGTGGAGCAATCCTGCAACCGCGTCCAAGAGCTTTACGACCGAGCCGTCGAACATTACCGGAAGGACGAAATGGACCAGGCGCGCGCTCTTGTCGCCGAAGCGCTGGCGCTCGCGCCCGGCGATCTGGCCCTTCACCTGCTGGCGGGATGGGCCTCCCACGACAACCATGACGGCGACTCGCTTATGCGGCACTTCGAGTACATTCTTGACCATGACATTCTCTACCAGGACACCCTCAGCCACGATGGCGACCCGCACAATTTCGCGACTTTTCTTCTCCTCCATTATACGGTGGCTCGCAACAGGATCGAGGTTGAAGACCCGGTGATGGCCGAGATACTCGATGACAAGCTGTATTCTCGCGGGACGCGCCTGCTTCAGGCCGGCAGGCCCGTTGACGACCTGCATAGGCATGTCGAGGTCCTCCACCATTTCAAGAAGTACGATGAGATCATTCAAATAGGGAGATACCGGAGCGGAGAGGTGAGCGCCGAGTCACTCGGCCTTCCCGGCCTGGACAAGATTGACCGCGAATACGAAGAGGACATCACTCAGGAAATCATGGATGCTTTTTTCGAGAGCGGACGCCACGCCGAAGGCTTCCAATGGATCAAGCGGAGGGTGGAAGCCGAGCCGGATGACGGAGATTTGCGGATCCTTCTTGGAGAGGCCTATTCCTGGATGGGCTTGCCCGAAGAAACGGCCAAGCAATGGATTCTGGCCGTGCGGTGCGACCCTGGAGCGGCCGAGTTCGTGTTTGATGAAATAGGCACGCTCGTGAACTTGTCAGCGGATCCGAACGCCCCCGCCAAGTACGACCTCTGGTCCCGTCTCAACGATCTCAAGGCGGAATTGCCCGAGGAGAAGAAGAAACTCGCCGACGAACTGGAAACACAGGTTTTCGGAACCATCGGAGACCCCGACAAAGAAGCGCCTTCGGAAGAGTACATTGCAGCCAAGCTTGAGGCGAAGCTGCCTCCAAGAGACGGAGAAGGCTACAGTCGCGTGGGCCGCCTCTTGCTGCCGTGGAACCCATCCCCCGATCCCGCGATCCAGGCAGCCCGCGCCGAAGCCGCCCGCTCCGTTGAACGCGCCGACAGGGAAAGCGCCGCCATCGAGGCGGCCCGGCCCGTCGCTCCTCCCGAAAATATCGAGGCCAAGGTTCCCGCCGGGGGCATTGATCCCAGAGTGGCCGCCGCCGCGTTCACGATTGACCGCTTCGGCATTGACCTCACCGCCCAGGCGCGAAAGGGCAAGATCCCTCCCATCCTCGGCCGAGAGGCGGAGGTCGAGCGCGTCATCCGCGTTCTTTCCCGCATGGAAAAAAACAACCCCGCTCTCGTCGGCGAGGCGGGCGTCGGAAAGACCGCCGTCGTTCAGGGGCTGGCCCAGCGCATCGTCGCGGGTGATGTCCCCGCCGTCCTTCAGGGCAGAAGGGTCGTCGAGCTGAACATGGGCGTTCTCGTCGCCGGCACCACGTGGCGGGGAGACTTCGAGCAGCGCATCACCGACGTCGTCAAGGAGGCCCAGGCCAACCCGGAAATCATCCTCTTCATTGACGAGCTTCACAACTTAATGGGAGCGGGCGCTTGCGCCGGCCAGGACATGGACGCTGGCAACATGCTCAAGCCCGCCCTTGCGCGCGGGGACCTGCGCCTCATCGGCGCCACCACCGCCAGGGAGTACTCCAGAAGCATCGAGAAGGACAGCGCCATGGAACGGCGCTTCTCCCCAATTTGGATCAAGGAGTTGGACCAGGACGCCACGTTCAGGATTCTCCAGGCGCGCCGCGCCTTCTGGGAATCGCACCACCACGTCACCATACCGGACGACGTGCTGAAGGTCGCAATCGAAATGGCCGCCGGGCAGCTCCACAACCGGAAGTTCCCCGACAAGGCCATAGACCTCGTTGACGAGAGCTGCGCCCTCTTGAGGGCCAGGCAGACGGTGCTGAAAGGCAACGAAATCCCGCTTGGCGCCGCCCCGTGTCTCGCTAAAGAACACCTGACGCAGGTCCTCGCCGAGTGGACCGGTTCGGGAAGCGGCGGTGCGTCCTCAAGCGCGGAACCATCCGCCAAGATGCAATCCTTCCCCCCGGAGGAAATCTCCGCCGAATTGCACAAGACCGTCGCGGGCCACGACGAAGCCATCGGCAGGCTGGCGGCCCTGGCGGCGAACCTCAAGGCCGGCCTCAAAGAACCGTCCCTTCCCGTCGTCCTTCTATTTCACGGCCCGTCCGGCACTGGCAAAACAGAAACGGCTAAAGCGCTCGCCCGCGCGCTTTGGCCAGCCGACACCGACCGAATGCTTCTGCTCAACATGGAGGACTACAGCGACGAATCAACCCTGGGGCGGCTTCAAGGCGTCACCGTGGGCTACCGCCGCGACGACGAAGGCGGGGTTCTCTCCTTGCGGCTCAAGCGGCAGCCCTACTCCATCGTCCTTCTCAAGAATTTTCACAAGGCGCACCAGCGCGTTCTTGAGTTTATGGCCGGGGTTTTCAGGGACGGGTCCTTCCACGACGGCTGGGGCAACCTAATCGGCGCTCAAGACGCCCTCTTCATCCTCGCCGCCAGCCTCGACCGCACGGAAGCTTCCCTCGGCTTCGGCGACGGCGCGAACCCCGCCGTTGAACGCGACCCGCGCCGCGCGCTTGAAACGCTTGAAAGCCTCGGCGTCCCGAAGCGCCTCCTTGCCACCGTTCTCGACGCCTTCCACTTTCCCTCTCTCACGCCCGAACAGGTCCGCCAGGTCATCAGGCTCCACGTGGAACGCCTCACCGCCCAGCCCGCCCTCAAGCCCTTCGCCCTCCACATCAGCGACGAACGAATCGGGGCCCTCGCCCAACAGTTCCTAAAAGAACCCCTGGACAAACGAAACCTCAAAATGCTCATTCAAAGAGAAGTGATGCGTGGCGGAACAAACTGAGCAACACGGGGATTGGCTCACAGTGAGGCCAGGGAGAGCAAACAAAGAAGAAAGTGAGAGAGTGAGAAGACAAGCGCCGCGCCTAGCCGCCGCTTCGCGAAAAACCTTCTCACCACAAAGCACACAAAGGTCACGAAGGGAAGATCGTGAGAAGTTAGACGCGAGACGTTAGAAGTGAAGGATGCAGGACTTGCGCGGGCGTCGCCAGTTTATGAGTGAATGAGTTGATAAGAGCAAGGCAAACACCGCGCCGGGACGCGCGGCGTTTCACTTCTTCACCTTCTAACATTCTAACTTTCTTACCTTCAACGATTGCCCTCAGCGGACGCGGGCAGAATGGTGGAACCTGTAGGCGTCCACGATCTTGGAGCGGACGCGGTACGCGTCCGCTGAAGGGCCTGGTTAGGCGCCCTTAAGCTTGTTCTCTATGTCTTCGAGATCTTGCTTCATCTGCGCTAGCTTCGACGGTTCTATAAGCCGCCCGAATTGTGCTGCAATAACATCGAGCTCCAACTTGCGTGACCGAGCTAGAAGGCGTATAAGTGCCTGCATTTGTATATTTGCGGCCTCGACTCCTACTGTTGCCTCGGCTAAGCGTTTAACATTTTGAGATTCCCGCACGCCAAGACGATCAACATCGTTTTGTATTCTCGTGCATGCAGCACCCAAGGCGGCCTCTAGATTACCGCTTGAGTGCTTCTCGTATGTCGCAGCCATAATGCCTGCGAGATCCGACGGAAGGGAGGGAGGATTTGCTCTGTCGAACAGCATGAAAGTGCGGTCTCGACCCAAGGCACCTACGAAAAAACCCAACTCGAAAATCACGTTGTCTCTGGGCACCTGCCTTTCATGACCACGGGTGGCAGTTAAATCATCTGGAGTAAGCACCAACGTGGCAAAGTCGAAACGATCGACTGCGAGAACAAGCGATTCTAGGGTACCGTAGGTCAAGCCGAAAAGGCCTTGGCTCCAGATCTCAACCTCACATGCGGCGTCGAGCAGAACTTGTGCGCTCTGAGCGATGCGATGTCCTTCTTTAGATGAGCCGATAAACATTGATGGGCGCGTTCTTACCATATTACACCTCCAATGAGTCGGCGCCTAACGCTTATTAGACTGCATACCAAAACGGCCATATGGCGGGCTAACACGGCGGCGGAAGCGATCGCTCTCATGGCCCGACTCTATTCTTCTTGCTGTGCGCTGTCAAACGCGGGCGGGGGGAGAATGCCCCCGCCCGCGATTTGCGTTTACACCCGCGCGTGCCCTGCAGTCTAATAAGCGTTAGGCGCCGACTCATTG
>DAHXMK010000348.1 GCA_027365515.1 Candidatus Aminicenantota bacterium | reverse complement strand
ATCCCCTGGTCGGGGCAGACGCACCAGTGGACATACGATGCCATCGGGAACCGGACGAGCTATGTCAGAACCGGTCCCGGCAACTCCTCCGTTTCGCGGCGGCGGCGCTGCTGTTCATGGCGGTGCGGCTCTTCCGCCCCGCGCAAAAGGTCGGAAGGCGCGACGCGGCCGGAATTTTTCTGCTGGCCCTCTTCGAGCCAGGCATCTATTTTTACTGCGAGGCGCAGGGGGTCAAGCGGACCCTGGCTTCCACCGCGGCCATACTCATTTCGGCCATCCCGATGATCGTTCTTGTACTGGAAGCGCTCTGGCTGAAAACCAAGGTGCGTTTCACGGAGTTTATGCTGATCCTACTTTCCCTCGGAGGCATTTTCCTCATCGTCACCGCCGGGGGGATGGACAAGGCCTTCGGCGGGACGCTTGCTGGGAACGTCCTCGTCCTGCTGGCGGCCCTCGCCGCTTCAATCTACACGATCCTCGCCAAGAAGATGCTGGGGAGGGTAGAGCCGGTGACCGTCACTTTCTACCAGTCGCTTTTCGCCTCGGCGATCTACTTCCCTTTCGCTGCGGCAGACACCATGAACAACGGATTGAATATAGATTCCGCGAGGCCTTTGGTCGCCCTTGCATACCTGGCCGCCGGCTGCTCCTTTCTCGCTTACTGGCTTTTGAATTACTCTCTCAGCAAGATGAAGGCGAGTTTCGTCTCGGCTTTCACCAACCTCATACCGGTGGTGGGCGTCGCCGTCGCCGTAATCTTTTTGAACGAGAGACTTTACCCGATGCAGTTCGCTGGCGCGGCGGCCGTCCTTGGATGCATGACGATTCTCGCCCTTCTCCAGCAATCGGAGCGATCGGACCGCCCGCTCGCTCCGGAAGGTTGACGCGCGCGAAATTTCATCCGATGGTTTGCACCGCTCGAACGGCCAGGAATAGCTTCGCGTAAGAGCCAGGGGAAGCTTCAGCCGGGCGGAGCCTTTGATCGAGCCCGCAGACGCCCATCAAGCGGAGGGCCGCATTCTTCTCCCCCGCCACGAGCGCGAGGTTGGCGGCCAGGAGTTTTCGCGGCGCCGCGAAACAGGCCTCCATGAAAGGCGCAAATTCGTCGAAACATTCGACGCCGAGCGGAGGAGATTGAACAGGAACGAGCCTTATCACGGCCGAGGTCACTTTCGGCGCCGGACGGAAGGCTCCCGGAGAAACCCGCAAAAGGCGCTCGGGCTTCCACCATGTTCGGCATAACACGGCAAGCGGGCCGTATCCCTCTTCCCCTTCCACCGCCCTGAGCTTCTGAACCACCTCATCCTGAAGCATGAAGAGCAGCGCCGCCGACTCGCTCGGGAAGCGGAGAAAGAGCCTTGCAACCCGCGTCCCGACGTTGTAAGGAAGGTTACCGGCCACGAGCCACGGGCGGCTGTAGTCGCGCCTCAGCAAAACCCCGGCGTCAATTTCGAGGATGTCGGCGTTTATCACCTCCGAGCCCGGAAACCTGGCCGCGGCCTCGGCGGCGAGGCGGTCGTCCTTTTCAACCAGGACGAGCGGAAGGCCGAGCCGCGACAGGTGGCTCGTGAGCGCGCCTTTTCCGGGCCCTATCTCGAGAACCGAGCAAGCCCCCGCCGCGGCTTCGCGGCACGCGGCGGCAATCTCCTCCGCCACCTTGCTCGAAACCAGGAAGTTCTGGCCAAGCGACCTCTTCGCCCTCACTCGGCCATTGTACGACACCGCCGCGAAGGCGCGAAAGTGTTGACCTTGGTCTCGCGGTACGACTATACTTACGATCAGGGCGTAGGGCCGGACGGGAAGGGCATGAAGGGGATGATCTCCTCCGTAACCGAAAGGTTCAGGCACACGGACCAGAACCTCTACGGGCCGTACACGACGAGCTACGGCTACGATCCACTCTACCAGCTCACGAGCGCTGCTTACCCAACCTTCGATTCCTCGCTCAATATCCCCTGGTCGGGGCAGACGCACCAGTGGACATACGATGCCATCGGGAACCGGACGAGCTATGTCAGAACCGGTCCCGGCAACTCCCCGATCGACACAGCGACCTACACCTACAATCTGAGCAACAAAGGCCCGCAGCTTATCGGAATGACCCGTACCGATGGCGAGCCCAGCGTGAGCTTTACCTATGACGCGAACGGTAACACCGCAACGCAAGTTGTAAACTCCGCGACTCCCGTCACCACGACGTACACCTGGGACCAGGACGACAAGATGACGGGCTTCACCACAAGCGACAACAGCCAGAGCGCGGCGTACGTCTATAGCTATACCGGCGACCGCCTCCAGCGCACGCTGAACAACGTCACCTGGAAATACCTCTACTCCAAAGAAGACATTCTGAAGGTTGACCAGGGCGGAGCGAACCCGGTGTACCTGACCCAAGGCCCCGGCATTGACGACGTGCTCGCCGAAGCCGTCGGAAGCAACACAACCTACGCTTACAAGAACATGCTCTCGTCGGTGTTACAACTCGCCAGCGCCGCCGGAAATGTAAACAACAGCTACACCTATGACGCATGGGGACAAGCCACCAACTGGCCCACGCCGGGAACCGACAACAGCCCCTATGGATATACGGGGAGAGAGTGGGAGAACGCGGGGAGCTACTACTACCGCGCGAGAGTGTATACGCCGGGAGCGGGGAGGTTTATTTCCAAAGACGCGGTGAGTAAAGTTCTCAAATACAAGTACGC
Source organism: Candidatus Aminicenantota bacterium (assembly GCA_027365515.1). Classification (GTDB taxonomy): domain Bacteria; phylum Acidobacteriota; class UBA4820; order UBA4820; family DSQY01; genus JAEMPZ01. The sequence continues at coordinate 278 of DAHXMK010000348.1, read as the reverse complement.
TGCCGCTCAACCGTTGCAATACAGGGACCCATTTGGACGTAATGAGTGCTGTCCGGGCTCTCCATGCCCATGCGGCAAATGGTCCATGCAAGGACTTTCACCATCACTTGATCTGATTCCTCGAATAGGTGGATTAGGGGGAGGTATTGAAGGTCCCACACTGGAGTGGCCTGGAACGCTAAGCTGCGATTGTCAGGCACCGGGCAGTCCTCCTTTCAATCAGCGCCCGGTAAAGCTTGTCTGCGATCTAGCAGGTCCCTACGGTTTCCCAGCCGCCT
>DAHXMK010000347.1 GCA_027365515.1 Candidatus Aminicenantota bacterium | reverse complement strand
CCAACTACGGCCACCTCGTGGACACCTACTCTCGCGTGGGCGCGAAGTGCGCCAACTGCGCCGTGGCCTGCCAGATCTACGCCGTGACGAAGGATCCCAAGGACATCCCCTGCTACCGGACGAACCTCCTGCTGGAAATATACCGGCGCCACTTCACCTTCAGGGGCATGTTTCAGAGCAAGGTGACAGGCGAGGTCTATCTGACCAACGAGAAGATCAGCGAGCTGGCGGAGTCGGTCTACCACTGCACCGGCTGCCGCCGCTGTTCGTTCGAGTGTCCGATGGGCATTGACCACGGGCTGATGACCCACTTGAGCCGCTACATTCTCTCCGAGATGGAGATCATTCCAAAGGCTCTCGTCGTCGCGACGCGCGAACAGCTCGAAGGCAAGACGGGCAACACCTCCGCGATACCGGTTCCGGCACTTCTGGACACGCTCGAATTCCTCGCGGACGACATCAAGGACGAGAAGGGGATCGAGCTCAAGTTCCCGGTTGACAAGGAAGGGCGCGAATTTGTCTTCTTCCCGGCCGTCAGCGATTATCTCCTGGAGGCCGAAACGCTGAAGGGGATCGCCCTCACATTCTACGCCGCCGGGGAAGAGGACCGCTGGACGATAGGCACCGGCTACTATGACGGCATAAACTACGGGCTCTTCTACAGCGACTGGTGCGCCGAGCGGATCATCAACAAGGAGATCGCCGAGGCCGACCGGCTCAAGGGCCGGAAGATTCTCATCGGCGAATGCGGCCACGCTTCGAGAAGCGCGAAAGTCTTCGTGCCAAGCTTCGGCGGCGGCAAGAACGCCCTGCCTGTGATGAACATCATGGAGGTCACCCACGACATGCTCAGGCGGGGCAAGCTCAAGCTCGACCCGAACGTGATCACCGAACGCGTCACCTACCACGACCCCTGCAACATAGCCCGGACCGGCTGGATCGTTGACCAGCCCCGCGAGATACTGCGCTCCTTCTGCAAGGACTATGTGGACATGGAGCCGAAGGGCGAAAAGAACTACTGCTGCGGCGGCGGCGGGGGCACCGTCTCGATTGACGAGGTGCGCTCGTACCGCACCGGGATCACCGGCAAGCTTAAGGCCGAGCAGATCAGGCGGACCGGCGCCAAGTACGTCGTCGCGCCGTGCGCCAACTGCAAGAAGCAGCTTCGAGAAGTCTGCGAGGACAACGGCTTGAAGGGGGTCGAGATCGTCGGGCTGCACGACCTCATCTACAAGGCCCTCATTCTTGACGCGAAGGGGGTGGCGCCATGAGCGCTCTGATTCATCTTGCGAGGGGGCCGCTGCTCTACCTGGCTTTCGCCGTTCTGGTTCTGGGCGCGTTGAGGCAGTGGGGGCTGACCATCGCGGAAGTGGCCAGGGCCTACCAAGCCGCGGGTGACCAGAGAATTCCATGGCGATGGATGTTCAAGAAGAGCCTCGGCTGGATAGTGCCCGTCAACGCGCTGCGGGGCTCTCGAATAATCTTCACGCTGGCTTCGGCCGCGTTCCACGCAGGAATGCTGATGGTGCCTCTCTTTCTTGCGGGACACGTGGCCATCGCCGAAAAGGGGCTCGGGCTTTCCTGGCCGGTTCTGCCAGGCGGGGCGGCTGACGCGCTGACGGTTGTTGCGCTAGCGGGGCTTTTGATCCTGCTTCTCTACCGCCTGATTGACGGAGCGGCCAGGTTCATGAGCGGCGCGCAGGACTACTTCCTTCTGCTTCTCTGCATCTGCGCCTTCCTCTCCGGCTACTTCGTCGCGCACCCCGGCCGGAACCCGCTTCCAATGGACCTCGCGTACCTGTTCCACCTTCTGAGCGCCGAGCTGATCCTTGTCATGATCCCGTTCAGCAAGCTCTGCCACGCCCTTCTCTTTTCGACGACGCGCGTCGCGTGGGAACTGGGCTGGCATTTCGTCCCTGGAGGCGGTGAAAAAGTGAGAGCCGCGCTGGGAAAGGCAGGTGAGCCGGTATGATTGAAAACCCCTGCATCCTCACTGACGTCACCAAGTGCATCGGCTGCGAGCAGTGCGTCGCGGCGTGCAAGAAGATCAACGGCCTTCCGGACCCAGGGGCGCCCCCCAGGCCGGGCTCCACTCCCGACGGCCTCTCGGCCGACCGCTGGACGACGATCATCAGAAAGCCTCACGACCACTTCGTCAGAAAGCAGTGCCGCCACTGCATCGAGCCGGCCTGCGTCTCGGTCTGCCCCGTCGGAGCGCTGCAAAAGACGCCGGAGGGGCCGGTCATCTACGACAAGAGCATCTGCATGGGATGCCGCTACTGCATGCTCGGCTGTCCCTACGGCATACCGCACTACCAGTGGGACTCGGCCAATCCATCGGTGCGAAAGTGCATCATGTGCTACCCACACATGAAGTCGGGCAAAGTGAACGAGCCGGCCTGCGTCACGGCCTGCCCTCGGAAGGCCACAATCTTCGGCACGAGAGTCGAAATGATCGGGGAGGCGAAGAGGCGCCTTAAGGCCGAGCCTTCCAAATACATCCAGAAAGTCTGGGGCGAGACGGAGGTGGGGGGAACGTCCGTCCTCTACATCGCCGACATCTCGCTCGATTTCCTGGCATGGAACGAGGGGAGGCAGTTAACCAGCAAGCCCCTGCCGGCGCTCACCTGGAGCGCGCTTAAGCCGGTGCCGTTCGAGTTCCTGGGGATGGGCGCGGTCATGGGCTCGATCTACTGGATCATCGAGCGGCGCAAAAAGCTGATGGCCGAGGAGGCCGCGAAGAGCGGGAAGGGGGAGGTGCCCGATGGAAAATAGGCGCCTGTTCGTTTTCAAAGGATGCATGTGGGTCCTGGCAGGCCTGGCGGCGGCCGTAGCGCTGGTGCGCTTCGCGCTCGGCCTAGGAGTTTCGACCGCACTGAGCGATTCGACACCGTGGGGATTGTGGATCGGCTTCGACGTGATGGGCGGCGTCGCGCTGGCCGCCGGCGGCTTCGTGATGGCCGCGGTCGTCCACGTATTCCACCGCGAGCGCTACCATCCGGCGGCGCGCCCGGCTATCTTGACGGCGTTCCTCGGTTACGGCGCCGTGGCGGTGGGACTGCTCTTCGATCTCGGCCTGCCTTGGAACATCTGG
>DAHXMK010000319.1 GCA_027365515.1 Candidatus Aminicenantota bacterium | reverse complement strand
CATGGAAAAGGCAAAGCGCCTCGTCGAGATGGGGCGAGACGTGGTCATCCTCCTCGACTCCATCACCAGAATGGCGAGGGCCTACAACACAGTGACGCCGCCTTCCGGGCGCGTGCTCTCCGGCGGCCTTGACGCGAACGCGCTTCAGAAGCCGAAGCGCTTCTTCGGCGCCGCGAGGAACATTGAGGAGGGCGGCTCGCTGACGATCATCGCCACGGCTCTAGTGGACACCGGCTCCAGGATGGACGACGTGATATTCGAGGAGTTCAAGGGCACCGGCAACATGGAAATCCACCTCGACCGCAAGCTCGTTGACAAGCGCACCTTCCCGGCCATTGACATCAACAAGTCCGGCACCAGGAAGGAAGAGCTGCTCACCGCCGACTTCGAGCTCAACCGGATGTGGATTCTCAGAAAGATTCTCACGCCGCTCTCCACCGTCGAGGCGATGGAGCTGCTCTTGGGCAAGCTCGGCGAGTTCGATTCCAACGACGCCTTCTTGAAAGGCCTGTCCGGCGGAGCGTAATGAACTTTTCGGCGTGGGTTCAATCAACGCCGGAAAGGAGCACCGCTTTTACTTCGGCGATTGGCCGGGTTGAACGCCGCCCTGGGGGTGTATGGCTACTCCTGGCGGCGCGGGCGGAGGCGGGGGAGGAATGACCAGAGGAGAGAAGAACCATTCGCCGATATTCTTCTTCCCTCGGTACTCGGCATAGGCTTCCTGGTCGAGCTTGGCGTAAACTCCCAAAATAGGCTGGCCCTCCTGGCCGTCCAACCTGAATGGCAGAACCTGCCCTCCAGGGGGCATTCCAGGCTGGCCCGGAACTTGGGCGCCCCCCTGATTGATTTGTCCTGGAAAGGCTTGCCCCTGTTGCGGTTGCTGCTGTTGTTGCTCGTCGGAAGAGTCATTGGGAAAAATGTCCGATGAGCTTCCGGCTCCCTGCTGTTTTGGGACTTTTGGCTTGAGGACCGTAACGCCTGGGGCGAGAAGCCCCCATTTTCCGTCGGGGTCGAAGGGGTTCCTGTAGAGCCTTCTGATGTAGCGGTGCCTCTGCGGCCCTTGCTCGATGAGTTGCTTGAGCTTGGTCGGATAGGTGCCGCCGTGCTCCGCCTGGTAAAGCCGGATCGCCTCCACGTAAGCCTCTCCCCTGAAAATCAACTCGGCTTCGCGTTGGCGCTCCATCACCACGCTCGCCGGCTCCGCCGCTTCGAGAAGAAGAACCGCCACGACGAAGAGCATTACAAGGACGGCCAGGAAAGTGAAGCCGCCTTCGCCTGGCTCTTTGCGACTGTCTCTCTCTTGGCATCTGGCTGCCAAGGAGCGGAGCGCGAAGCCAAGCCGAAGCTGTTGGCCATTCATCGAGGTTTTGCATCGGTAGTTGATTTTGCAGGGCCTGGCGTTGAGTGGGAGGGGAGTTCCAGCCCGTCCAATCTCACCAGGTCGAGTATTTCGTGCCGTCAATAGCGGTGTCCTCCGAGGCGGAGTGTACGTCCCAAATGCCGCTCGCCTCCTCGCCTTCCGTGGGCTCAAGCTGGCCTTCCTCGTTTCCGCTGAAGGGAACGGTGACCCAGTTGGCCTGGTTGGTGATGGGGTCAATCGGAAGGTGTCCCCTGAAATAGCCGTCGGTCACCAACGCGTCGAGAGAGTCGGGATACTTGCCTTTGTCGGCGTAATACTGGTCAATCACGTCGCGTATCGCGGCCAGGTTATGGCGAAGGACGGCCTCCTTGGCCCTCTCGACGATGTGCATGTAGCTGGGCATAGCCATTGAGACAAGAATGCCGATGATGGCTATGACCACCATCAGTTCGATTAGCGTGAATCCGCGGTCGGCGCGCCGAGGCTTGCGTTTCATGGATGGGATCGTCGTTTCCATCGGCCCTACCATTCGTTATAGTGCGTCTTGCCGTCAAGGGCGAGCGCTTCGCTTTCCGAATACACATCGTAAACGTTTTCGCCGCCCCAGCTCGTCGAGTCGAAATCATCCTTGTCGGACCGGAGCCCCCACTCGGTGCTCTTGGTCATCGGGTCCACGGGGATG
>DAHXMK010000317.1 GCA_027365515.1 Candidatus Aminicenantota bacterium | reverse complement strand
GGCGAAATCGCCGTGAGAATAATCCGCACGCTGAGGGACATGGACATAGAGTCGGTGGCCGTTTACTCCGAGGCCGACCGCTCGGCGCGCCACGTGAGGCTCGCGGATGACGCGGTCTTCATCGGCCCGCCGCAGGCTTCGGAGAGTTACCTCAAGATGGACCGCATCATCGAGGCGGCCAAGAAGAGCGGGGCCGACTCCATCCATCCGGGCTACGGCTTTCTTTCCGAAAACGAGAAGTTCGCCCAGCTTTGCGCCGACTCCCGAATAACCTTCATCGGCCCGCCGCCGAAGGCCATTCACGCGATGGGCGAGAAGACGCGGGCCAGACAGATCATGGCGGCGGCCGGGGTGCCAGTCGTGCCGGGCACGCTCTCGGCGCTGTCGAGCGCCGAGGAGGCGCTCAAGGAAGCTTCCAAGGCCGGATACCCGGTGATGCTCAAAGCCGCGGCCGGCGGAGGCGGAAAGGGAATGAGGCTCGTTGCGGGCGAGAAGGAGCTTCGCGCGGCCTTCCGCGACGCCTCCTCCGAGGCCGTTTCGTCGTTCGGCGACGGCTCGCTCTACCTTGAAAAAGCGATCGTGCGCCCCAGGCACATAGAGATGCAGATCCTCTGCGACGCGCACGGAAACGCCGTCTGGCTCGGCGAGCGCGAGTGCTCCATCCAAAGGCGCCACCAGAAGGTGATCGAGGAGGCGCCGTCGCCGCTCGTGACGCCGGAGATGAGAAGGGCGATGGGCGAAGTGGCCGTCAAGGCGGCCAAGGCCGTCGGCTACGTGAACGCCGGAACGATAGAGTTCCTCGCCGACAACGACCGCAACTTCTATTTCATGGAGATGAACACCAGGCTCCAGGTCGAGCACCCTGTCACGGAAGCGGTCACCGGGATGGACCTCGTGCGCCAGCAAGTGCTCATCGCGCAAGGCGAGCCTCTTAAGTTCAAACAGGAGGAGATTTCGCTCAGGGGCTGGGCGATGGAGGCGCGCATCTACGCGGAGGACCCGGCGATGGGCTTCATGCCGTGCCCCGGCAAGGTGGTCGCGGTCAGGCTTCCCGAAGGGCCGGGCGTCCGCGTTGATTCCTCCGTTTATTGGGGGGCGGAGATCAGCTCATTTTACGACCCGATGGTGGCCAAGGTCGTCGGCTGGGGCTGCGACAGGCGCGCCGCGGCGGCGGTCCTGCGCAGGGCGCTGCAGGAGTTTCAGATAGTCGGGCCTGAGACCAACCGCCACTTTCTCGAACGCCTTGTCTCCCATCCTGAATTTCTGGAAGGCAAGTTGGACACGGGCTTCATCGAACGGTTTCTAGAAGAGGAGGCGCTGCACCCGCTCGCCTCCCACCCCGTCGCCGAGATGGCCGCGCTGATCCACGCCTACGAGGAGGCTCGCCGCGCCCCCGCCGCCGAAACCGGAGGATCGCAAATAAGCCCCTGGCGCCGCGCGATCTTTGCCACCGGGACACAGAGGCGCTGAGCAGGGATGGCAAGAGAAGGAGCGCGTTTGGCAGATTCGATGGTATTTTTTGTGGCGTCCTAAAAAGGTGTTCTCCGTGACTCTGTGTCTCTGTGGTTC
>DAHXMK010000306.1 GCA_027365515.1 Candidatus Aminicenantota bacterium | reverse complement strand
TGAACCGCATTCTTGTCAGCTCGAACTGGAGATTGGCGCTCGCGGCCGCGGGCCTGCTGGCCCTAGCCGGATGCTCTGGAGGAAACAAGGGCGGCGCTCCGCCGCCGGTCCCCGTGACCACCGCGAAAGCGGAGAAGAAGGACGTGCCCCGAACGGTGGCCGCCATTGGCTCGGTGGAGCCCTACACTTCGGTCGGGGTGAAGGCCCAGGTCGGGGGCGAGTTGCAGCGCGTCCATTTCCAGGAGGGACAGGACGTCAAGAAAGGGGCGCCGCTCTTCACCATAGACCCGCGCCCGTACCAGGCCGCGCTCAAGCAGGCCGAAGCCGCGCTCGCGAGGGACAAGGCGCAGGCCCAAAGCGCCGAGGCGAACGCGAAGCGCTACGCCGAGCTGGTCAAGAAGGACTACGTCACGCGCCAGGACTACGACAACGCCGTCGCACAGGCCGAATCGCTTCGGGCCTCCGTGAACGGCGACGAGGCGGCGGTCCAGAACGCGAGATTGAATCTCGGCTACTGCACCATAACGGCGCCGATGGATTGCAGGACTAGCAACCTTCTGGTCCAGCAGGGCAACCTCATCAAGGCCAACGACGTGCCGCTAGTCGTCTTGAACCAGATCACTCCCGTCTTCGTCACCTTCTCGGTCCCGGAGCAGATGCTCGAACCGGTGAGGACGGCCTTGGCCTCGGGCAAAGTCCCGGTCACGGCCCAGCCGGAAGGCGGCGCCCTCGCGGCCGGAGAGCTTTCGCTGGTCAACAACCAGGTTGACCCGTCAACCGGCATGGTGCTTCTCAAGGCGGTCTTCCCCAACGAGGAGAAACTCCTCTGGCCGGGGCAGTTCGTCAACGTCACCATGACCACCTCGACGTTCAAGGACGCCGTAGTGGTGCCGCCGCAGGCGGTGCAGCCCGGGCAGAAGGGTGATTACGTCTTCGTCGTCGGCGATGACATGTCCGCCGAGATGCGCCAAGTCCAGGTGGGACAGGAGAGCCTGTCCGGGGACGTCATTTCGGAAGGGTTGAAGCCTGGCGAAACGGTTGTGACCGACGGCCAGCTCCGCCTCTACCCGGGCGCGAAGGTCGCGATCAAGGACTCGTCAGGCTCCCAGCCGTCTCCAAACGAGAAGAGCCCGAAAAATGGCTAGCGGCCCGTTCGGCCTTGCTGGAGGGATTTCATGAACCTTTCCGCGCTGTTCATCAAGCGGCCGGTGATGACGACGCTTGTCATGCTGGCTCTTCTATTCTTCGGCATCGGCGCCTACAGGGTGCTGCCGGTCAACGACCTGCCGAACGTTGACTTTCCGACGATCCAGGTCAGCGCCACTCTGCCGGGCGCGAGCCCCGAGACGATGGCCTCGGCCGTAGCGCTCCCGCTCGAAAAGCAGTTCGCGACGATCGCCGGCATTGACTCCATGACCTCGACGAGCTACCTCGGCTCGACGACAGTCACCCTACAGTTTTCCCTGGACCGCGACCTGGACGCGGCGGCGCTCGACGTGCAGTCGGCGATTTCCGTCGCGCAGGGACAGCTTCCCCAGGACATGCCGACGCCTCCCTCGTACCAGAAGGTCAACCCCGCCT
>DAHXMK010000282.1 GCA_027365515.1 Candidatus Aminicenantota bacterium | reverse complement strand
TGGCGGTCACGATAGAAAAGTTCGGCGGAACGCTGGCCCGTTTCATGGGGGACGGCATTCTCGGCTTCTTCGGAACCCCCGACGAGATGCCCGGCCAGTTGCAGGCTGAAAGCGCAGTAAAGATGGCTATCGAGATGCAGTCTTCCATGACGGAGATGAGGTCCAAGTGGTCCGCCGGGGGATTGAGGCAGGAGTTGGCGCTGAGGATAGGAATCCATCAGGACTTCGTCACCGTGGGCAACTTCGGTTCCCCAGACCACATGGAATACACGGCCCTCGGCCGCGGCATCAACCTGGCCAAGAGGCTCGAAACTGCATGCAGGCCTGGGGAAATTCTTGTTTCAGCGGCGGTCCATGAGCAGACGGCGAGCCTTTTTTCATACCATGAAGCCGAGGAGATGAAGTTCAAAGGGTTCAACGGCCTGATGTCAGTTTACAGGCTCGACCCCGCCGAACAAGGGAAACGTGTCTAGTTTTGGCTATGTGGCGGTTCGTTCAGGAGAAGCGAATGGATCAGGCAATCATGAAAGCAAGAATCGTCTGGGGCTCAATGGCCGCATCCGTGGTCCTATATGCGGTAGTGGCGGAAGTCATCGCCAAGAACCCATCGTTCGCCGGCTCCCGCCCTATGGGCGGCTCATCAATCGGCATCGCCATCGCCTGCGCCGCGGCGCTTCTTTTTCCCGCGTCATATTGGGCGCGCCGCGCCGCCATCGGCGGCAAACTTGGGCCCACGAGAGCAAGCGCCGATTTTGCGCCCCAGGTTGCACGTCTCTTCAGCGCCACCCTCTTCTCGACGCTTCTTTGCGAAATGGCCGGACTAGCCGGCCTTGTTATTTTCTTTCTCACCGGCGATCGAATGCTTTTCTACTCTCTTCTCGCCGCTTCACTGGCGGGCATTTTCCTCTGCTTCCCGAGCCGCTCGGCGTGGGAACAATACGCCGCCGAACACGTGAACGGCTGAATTTCGATTGAGCCACGTGCACGCCTTTCGCCACTCGACCAGACTGGATGTTTCCGCCGAGGAGGCCTTCGCGTGGCATGAGCGCAGGGGCGCCTTCGAGAGGCTGGTTCCTCCATTTCAGCGGGTCGAGATCATCTCCAGAAGCGGCGGCCTCGACGACAGGGGCCGTCTCGTTTTTCTTGTCAGAAAAGGCCCCGTCACATTTCAATGGGAGGCCGGCCACTACGGCTACGACCCGCCCAGGCGCTTTTGCGATGAACAGTTGAAGGGGCCGTTCCGCCATTGGCGCCATCAGCACGCGTTTATTTCCGATGGCCCCGACAAATCGAGCATCGAGGATGAGATTGAGTACACCATTCCTTTTGGGGCTGCCGGCGACCTCATCGCCGGGCGCGCCATCGCCGCCGACCTTGAGCGCACCTTTGCTTATCGTTCCTACAGGGTGGCCGCTGACCTAAAGCGCCACGCATTATACGGCGCCAGGCCCCCGTTGAAGATCGGCATCACCGGCGCCTCCGGCTTGATCGGCTCGGCTCTCTCCGCCTTTCTTTCGGCTGGCGGCCACGCGGTCGCTCCCATGGTGCGCGGGCCGGCTCGCGAGGAGAGCGACGAGATATCTTGGAACCCCCATGGACATTTTGACACGAGACCGCTCGAAGGGCTGGACGCGGTGGTCCACTTAGCGGGCGAAAACATTTCCGCCTCCCGCTGGACAAAAGGCTTCAAGGAACGCATCCTCCAGAGCCGCGCCGGCGCGACGCGCGCTCTCTGCGAGGCGCTCGCTTCGCTTGACCGTCCGCCGAAGGTGGTCGTTTGCGCCTCGGCGACCGGTTTCTACGGCGACCGCGGCGACGAGGAGTTGGACGAATCCTCCGCTCAGGGCGATGGTTTTCTGGCCGATGTATGCGGTAGGTGGGAAGAGGCAGCGGAACCGGCCAGGCGAAAAGAGATTCGCGTCGTCCATTTGCGTTTGGGAGTGGTGGTCGCGGGCAGAGGCGGCGCGCTGCCGCGAATGGTCGTTCCTTTCAGGCTGGGCCTGGGAGGGCCCGCCGGTGACGGCCGCCAATGGATGAGTTGGATATCCCTTGACGACGCGGTCGGAGCATTTTACGCCGCATTGATGGACGAATCGCTTGAAGGCGCGGTCAACGCCGTTGCTCCTTCGCCCATAACAAACGGGGAGTTTGCCAGGACATTGGGAAAACTCCTCCACCGTCCCGCCTTGGTGCCGTTGCCGGCCCTGGCCGTCAAGCTCGCGTTGGGCGAGATGGGGAAGGCTCTGCTTCTCAACTCCTGCCGCGCCGTGCCCGCGCGCCTGCTCCGCAGCGGCTTCAGTTTTCTCGCGCCGACAACCGAGCAGGCGCTTCGCATTGAATTGGGAATTGGCTTTTGACGGCGCGGTTGTTTCCAGCCCAATCGCAGGCCGGTCTATATTTCAGATTGATGCGCCATTGAGCCGATCAAAGGCCCAGCGTCTTGCTCCACGTCCCAAAGGAACGGTGGATAACTCTTGCGCTCAGCCGCTGCCTGAGCGAAGCCAGAAACTTCAATTCGCGCGCGGCAGTGGCCAGTTGCGCTCTTTCGCCGACGAGCTTTCCCAGCGGCATGTAAAGCGCCTCTCTCGAAAATTGCGGCGCGCATAGAAGCATCGAAAGCATTGGAAGACACTCTTCAGCGCCGCTGAAGACGTAAGTCGCCCTGTCGCCTTCCGAGAGCGATTCAAGAACTAGCCTCTCGCCGATTCTGGCGGCACCCCACAGCGTAGCCGGAAGCGCGGGCGGAGCGGTCTTCTCGGCCCGCTCATCCTCTGGGGCCGCCTCTATGCCGCCCGCCTCCTCTTCGCTTTCCCCCGCCGCTTCGCTGGAGTGAGCAAGCGCGAGAAAGAGTTCCGCCTCCTGCCGTCCTGAACGAATCGCGGCCCACTCCTTCTTTCTGGGCAGAAGAGAAACGAGCGCCTCGATGGCACCTGGAACGCCTGGCGCGAGAGACCCGAGCTTCTCAAGTGAAAGCAGCCTCCCAGGCAGCCACTCGGCCGAAAGCGACATCTGGTCGAAGGCATCAAGCGAAGGCAGGCAGGTTTTTATAAACCCCAAAGCTTCCCTGGCCAGCGTCTCCCGCGCGGCGGCCACGTTCCCAAAGAACTCCGCCGTCTTTGGGCCGAGCTTCGAGAAGTTGAAGCTCTCCCCCTGCCAGCCGTTGACGGTGACCGAAAAGGAGGCCTCGTCGAAAGAAGTCTCTTTCATGAGAGGGAAGAAGAGCGGCTCGACGTCTCCCCCTTCAAGATGGAAGAGCATGAGATCGTCGTAGATGATGGCCCGTCCAGGAAATGGCGGCGCGCCCGATTTCGAACAGTGGCACTGGCACGAGCGCGGTTCGCCTTTGCCTTGAAGCCTCAACGCCCCCGCGCGAAGAATCGGCCACTGGCGCGCCAGCATTTCGTTTAGCGTGGGGCCGTCGGCGCCCAGCTTGGAAAGGAACATCCGCCTTCCCTTTACACCTAGCGCCAGCGTGGCTCCGTCAAAAGCCATGGCCGAGACCTCCGCCAGCGCCAGCGCGATGGTCCCCGCGGCCTGCGAGGAGATTGTGATTATGTCGTTTTCCAAAGCCCACGAGGCTTGGGACGAAGGCGGGCTCTGCGTTTCCACGGACGAGATTGCGAGCTGGCAACGGCCCTTCATCAGAACTTATTGCCGCATTCGGGGCAGAACTTCGCCCCCGCCTTGACCTGGGTACCACACTTGGGACACTCGCTCTTGGGCACGAGCGAGGCGCCGCACTCTGGACAGAACTTGCCGCCCTGGGCCTCGGCGCCACACTTTGGACAGAGGACGGCCGCGGTGGACTTCAGGTCAACGCCCTCCGTTAGGTCCATGTCACGCAGCTTCTGCTCCGCCTGCTCTGCCTGGATTGATGCCTGTTTGGCGGCAAGCTCCCGCTGGAGGATGGGAGCGCACTTCTTGCAGAGGCTCCGCTCGGCGTTCCAGCAGATTTCCTTGCAAACCCACTGGCCGCAGCGCTTGCACTGCACGAAAAGAGGGCGTATCTCATTGACCGCATCCTGAAGGGCCGAGTCGTGGGCCGGCCCGCCGATCGCTTCTTGCACCTCGTAGGCGCCGGATGCGGCTCTTCCGAAAACGCCGCCCAGCACGTTGCCCGCGCCCCGCATCAGATGGCTCGCGACGCCGAGCTTGTTGGCCTTCCAGCTCGACATGTAGCCGTTGCCGCAGCACTGGCAGAAGAACTTGAACTGAAAGCCGCTCTCGGTCGAAAGGTCCTGATAGTTGTCGGTGAACTCGATCCTGGCCATTACACTCCTCCCAACCACACAGTAGCAGAGCCCTGCATGGCGGTCAAGGTCGCAAGGCGCTCACAATAATGACATTCATTATGGCGATTCTCGACGGCAAGAGTTGAACGACTACAATCCATTACACTTCTCTTGCCCTGTCATGTTTTCTTCGTCAGCTTCACGCCGCGCTGTTCTTTTCGGTTGGCGGCGCCGCGTCGCCGACGCTCTTTGATCTGCTCAGAAGCTTATCATATATCCACAGCGCCGCGGCGATGACAAGCGCCCATAGGCCGAAGCCGTACCAGACCCATTCGGCGTGGCCGATCTTCGCGAAGAGCCTGATGAGAAAGGCGCCGAGCGACGGCCCGACTCCGAAGCCTATCGCCAGCGGCAGGAAGCCGTAGCCGATGTAAAGGGCCAGCTTGTCCTTAGGAGCGATGACCGTCACGTATTCGACCGACCGCGGGCTGAACATCATCTCGCCGACGGACCAGATGCCGAGCGAGATGCCGACCGCCCATGCGCCCAAATGCGCTCCAAAAAGGCTGACGGTGCCGACGGCGAATGACGAGATAACGATTCCAGCAACCATGCTTGGCAGCGGCCTGAACCGCCCCATCCATTTGCCTATGAGGACCTGGAAAAGGACGATCATGATCGGATCAACGGCCTGGAACCATTCGATGTGCGCTTTCATGGCCGGGTCTAGCGTTGTGATATAGAGGGGAATGTTGGTCCATATCTGGCTGTAGAGCGCCCAAACGCCAGAGAATATTATGATGAAACCTAATAGCCGCCCGTCTCCGAAGCGTTGGCGGTCCAGAAGCGGGCCTCTCCCCCATTTCTCTCCCGCCGCAAGCTTGCCGGTGAAATCCCAAAGAAGATTGAGCCCCACCCACGCGGCGATTCCGGCGGCGATCGTTCTCCCCTCGATTTCGTAGTGGCCGCAAGCGAAGTAGATAGCCGCGCAGCCAGCCGCCGTTATCATCAACCTAGCGTTGCCAAGCACGACGGCCATCTCCGAAAGGACTTTTAACAACGGCTTAGCCTTGGCCGATTCGTCAATCTCGACGTTTCTGAAAAAGAAGAAAGTGACCGCCAGCGCGAAAGCCTCGACGATCCCGGAGGCAACGAGGATCAATCCCGGATGACCAGTAGAAACCCGCACGCCGTTTGCCAGGAAAGGGGCGATTGACGAGCCGATGTTGATGACGGTGTAGTAAATGGAAAAGCCGAGCGAGCGGTTCGATTCATCGGAGCAGGACTTCACCGTTCCCGCTATCACCGGCTTTATTACCGCCCCCCCCAAGGCTATGACTATAAGCGCCGCCGCCATTCCAGGATATGAAGTTACTTGGCTCGCCAGGAAGTAGCCGGCCACCATGACGGTCAGCGAGACCACCATCGTCTCCCTGAAACCGTATCGGTCGGCGAGCGCGCCGATCAAGATCGGCAGGAAGCACCCGGCGAAGAGCAACATTCCGTAGAGGGCGTTTGCGCGGATGTCGCCGAAGCCCAAATCCTGGGCTAGATAGACGATGAGGTAGTCGAGCATCGTATAGGAGGCGAGGCAGTGGAGAAGCTCGACGGCTATCGCCGCCCAGAACGTCCCGTTGAATTTTTTCATCGAACCGGCAAGATTTTCAGTCATCGGGGCTCCATTTTAGTTAGTCCGCCTCAATCTTTCGGCCGGTGGACCCATCTCAGCGCCGGAATCG
>DAHXMK010000280.1 GCA_027365515.1 Candidatus Aminicenantota bacterium | reverse complement strand
TTATTCCGATGACGGCCAGCGCGGCGACTTGAGGCCAAAGGACTTCCATTCCTATACCCTTGAGGTAGACGCCCCTGATTATGACCAGGTAATACCTTAAAGGGTTGGCGTAGGTCAGGAAGCGAATGGCGGCCGGCATGTTGGCTATCGGATAGATGAATCCGGAAAGAAGCATCGCCGGCATCATGAAAAAGAAGGCCGTCATCATCGCCTGCTGTTGAGTCGAACTCACCGTCGAAATGAAAAGGCCGACGCCAAGCGTGCTCATCAGGTAGAGGCCGGTGGCGAACAGCAGCGTAGCGGCGCTTCCCTTGATGGGAATTCCGAACCATTGAGTCGCGATGAGGCTTATCAGCGCCACGTCCAGATAGCCTATCAGGATGAACGGTATCATTTTGCCGAGGATGAAGGTTGACCTCGCCAGCGGAGTAACCATGATCTGTTCGATGGTGCCGATCTCCTTCTCCCTGACGATCGCCATGCTTGAGAGGATTACGGTGATCACCATGACCAGAAGCGCTATGACGCCCGGGACGAAGAAGTTCCGGCTCTCCAGGTTCGGGTTGAACCAGGCCCTTGCGGCAAGCGACACGGGAACGATCGAGAGGCGCGCCGTGCCGGCCCTCGCCATCCTTTCGGAGAGCACCTTTTCGTTGAAGGCCCCCACGATCTTGTTGGCGTACATCAGGGGCGTCTACCTCAAGGGTATAGGAATGGAAGTCCTTTGGCCTCAAGTCGCCGCGCTGGCCGTCATCGGAATAACATTTCTGTCAATCGCTTCAAGGCGCTTCCGCAAAACGGCCGCGTAGCAACGGCTGTGAAGGAGCCAACGATGAAGAAGATAATCGTCTCTCTCGCCGTCCTGGTTGCCGTTGCGGCCTTCGCTCAGTCGCCGCCCTCCAAGCCGATGACGCTCGGCGCCTGCATCGCCCTGGCGCTCGAAAACAACCCGTCGCTCAAGGCCTCGGATTTCGCCGTGCGGGCATCGGCCGAATCGGAGGGGGCGGCCAAGGCGGACTACTTTCCGAGCTTGGCGTTCAAAGGCGGCTACAGGCGGTGGGAAAGCCACGCCTTCCTTCCGAACTTCATCTACAACCTTCCCTTTGGAAAGGTCTCGCCAGTAATCGGCCCGACGGATCAGTACTACGCCTCGGTGGAAGGCAGCTACACCATTTTCGACGGCGGCTTTCGCAAAGCGAGGCTCGACGCGGCTTACGCCAACACTGGCGCCGCGTACTCCGATAAGGCGAGGAGCCGGGCCGACGTCGTCCTCTCGGTGACGACCGCCTTCTACACGCTGTCCGCATCGCGCTCCGGACTTGGAGTCGCGAAGGAGAGCGAGAAGAGAAGCGAGGAGCACCTCAAACTGGCCGAGGAGAGAAAGGCCGTCGGGGCCGCTCCGTTGGCGGACGTCTTGCGGGCTCGCGTGAAGGTGGCGGACGCCAAGCTGGCCGTCGTCCACTACGAAAGCCAGGTTGACATCGCCAGAGGCGCGCTCGCCGCGGCCATGGGGCTTTCGCCGGACGCTCAAATCGAGATAGAGCAAGCGGAGGATCAGATCGGGGCGCCGGCCTCCGTTGACGGCGCCGCCGTCTTCGCGAAGGCGGAGGAGTCGCGCCCCGAAATGAAGGCGGCGCTCGAACGGGTCAAAGCCGCGGAGGCGGCCGTCCGCGCGTCGAGGAGCGCCTATTCCCCCAAAGTGGAACTGGACGGAGCTTATGGCCGGCTGGACAACGACTGGTTCCCGCAAGACCGGGACTGGTCGCTTGGCCTTGTGGTGAGAATTCCAATTTTCACCGGATTCGAGCGGGGCCACGAACTGGGCCGCGCCAAGTCGGAATTGGCGAAAGCCGAGGCGCTTCGCGAGCAGCAGGGCCTGACGGTGCGCAGGGAAGTGTGGGACGCGAGCGCCCAAGCCAACGAAGCCGCCAGCGCCGTGGCCGCCGTCAGGTCGCTCGTGGCCGACGCGAAGGAGAGCCTTCGCATGGCCGAAGAGCGCTACAGGGTCGGCGCCGGGACCATCACCGATTTTCTCGACGCCGAGACGAACCTGGCCAGCGCTCAATCGCGAGAGGTCGAGGCGGTCTTTCAATACCACATCGCCAAAGCCGCCTTCGAGCGGGCGACGGGGGGCGCGTGACTCGCGGCA
>DAHXMK010000396.1 GCA_027365515.1 Candidatus Aminicenantota bacterium | reverse complement strand
CCATGCCGGTAGGACGCCCGAAAACTTTTGAAGGTCCGACAATGAAGGTCTCCGTGGTGGTGCCATGCGAGACCGCCCGCATCATGCGCGTGATGGCGGCTGAGCGGGGTGTGAGCCTGGCCGAGTTCGTGGACAACATGACTCACCGGGAAAAGCTCCTTGATGCCGTGGAGCGCGGGCGGAGGGCCTTTGCCGAAGGGGACTACGTGACCCATGAAGAGGCCGGACGCCGCCTGAGGAAGCGGCGGACGCGGTGAGCGCCGTCCTTTGGGCCGGCCCGGCGCTCCGGGAACTTGAGGAAGCCCTGGACTACATTGCCAAGGATAACCCGGAGGCCGCCGAGCAGATGGGGCGGAAGGTTCATGCGGCGGTGGGACGCTTGGCCGAGTTTCCCGACTCGGGGCGGGTGGTGCCGGAGCTGGGAGGCCAGTCCCTTCGGGAAGTAATCCATGGAGCCTTTCGGGTGATCTACGAGCGCGGCAGGGGCGGGGTGCGTGTGCTTGCCGTGGTTCGGGCCGAGCAGCGGCCGGACTTTGAAACAATCCAGGAGCGGTGACAGGTTTAGGTGAGTACCAGCCGCAGGCACAACGGCAAGCGGAAAACAGCAAGCAGTGTGGCAGACGCCCGCCGCTTCGTCCTTGAACTGGAAAGGTGGGGCTCTCGCTTTTCCCAATTGCTGGTGCGGCAATGCCGCGCACCAAAGACCAGACGCAAGAGGCCCAATATACCCCAACTTGTGATCGCGTGAACCCGCTTCTTTTTTCCCCGCGGCAATGGTATCCTTTCGCCTTATGGAGGAGATGCCATGGCTCTGAGGGTAGCAATAAACGGTTTTGGACGCATAGGCCGCCTCATATTCAGGCACGCATTTGATAATCCCGCCTTGGAAATCGTAGCGATCAACGACATCACCGACGCGGCGACGCTCGGCCACCTTCTGCTTTACGATTCCATTTACGGTAAATTCCACCATGACGTGAAGGCCACCGACGGGACGCTCGAAGTCGCCGGGCGGTCCGTCAAGGTCCTCAAAGAGCCTGAGCCGGTACGACACTCCTGGAAGGAGCTGGGCGTTGACCTGGTCTTCGAGGCGAGCGGGCGCTTCACGAAGACCGGCCAGGCGAACGTCCATCTGGACGCCGGCGCGAAGTGGGTGCTTATTACCGCGCCGGCGAAGGGAGCGGACATCACCGTCGTTTACGGCGTGAACCACAAGGCGCTCGATTTCAACAAGCACCACATCATCTCGAACGCTTCCTGCACGACGAACTGCCTGGCGCCGGTCGTCAAAGTCGTCCACGAGGAATTCGGCCTCATCCACGGCCTCTTGACCACCGTCCACTCCACGACCAACGACCAGCGGATCATGGACCTGACCCACTCGGACCTTCGCCGCGCTAGGGCGGCGGGGCTCTCCATCATTCCAACCACCACGGGAGCGGCGCGCGCGGTCACGGAGGTTTTTCCGGAGCTGAAGGGAAAGTTGGACGGGCTCGCAGTCCGCGTCCCGACGACCTGCGTCTCGCTCGTGGACTTCACCTTCACCGCCAAGAAGGACCTCACCGTCAAGGGCATCAACGAGGCGCTGGCCAAGTACGCGGCTGGCCCGCTGAAGGGAGTGCTCGAAGTCTGCACCGCTCCACTGGTCTCGATTGACTTCCGCGCCAGCGAGGTCTCGTCAACCGTTGACGCCCTCTCGACGATGGTCATCGGCGACCGCATGGGCAAGGTCCTCGCCTGGTACGACAACGAGTTCGGCTACGCGGCCCGCTGCGTTGACGTCGCCATGCTCTGCCCGAGAAGCTGACGGCGTTCCGGATCAAGATGAAAGCGGGCGCCGCCCGCCTTTCCTTGCAAGGGAGCCATCTTCGGCTGGAGGTCTTCCATGGAACAGCACCACGGCACAACGGTCATCTGCGTGCAGAGCCGGGGCCGCACCGCGATGGCGGCCGACGGCCAGGTCACGCTGGGGCAGACGGCGCTCAAGCACACCGCCAAGAAGGTGAGGCGCCTCTACAAGGAACAGGTTCTGGCCGGTTTCGCCGGCGGCGTGGCCGACGCCTTCGCGCTCTTCACGCGCTTCGAGGCCAAGCTTGACGAATACCACGGCAACCTCGAACGCTCCGCCGTCGAGCTAGTGAAGGAGTGGCGGACCGACAGGGCGCTGAGGCGTCTCGAGGCAACGCTCATCGTCGCCGACCGCGACCACCAGCTTCTTCTCTCCGGAAGCGGCGAACTAATAAGCCCCGACGACGGGCTCCTGGCCATCGGCTCGGGCGGGCCGTACGCCCTTTCGGCCGCGCGCGCCCTGATACGCCACGCGGAGCTTTCCGCACGCCAGGTCGCGGAGGAGAGCCTTAAGATCGCCGGTGAGATATGCATTTACACCAACGACAAGATCACGTTGGAGGAGCTTGCCTGATGATACGGACGGAGCAGGGCTCTCTCTTGAACAGGCTCGACGACCCGTTGACGCCGAAGCGCATCCTCGAAGAGCTGGACAAATACATCATCGGGCAGAAGGAGGCGAAGCGCGCCGTGGCCATCGCGCTTCGCAACAGGCTCCGCCGCCAGAGGCTGGACGCCGAACTTCGCGAGGAGGTGGCGCCCAAGAACATCATCATGATCGGCCCCACCGGCGTCGGCAAGACGGAGATCGCCCGCCGCCTGGCGCGCCTCACCCACTCCCCATTTCTAAAGATAGAAGCATCCAAGTTCACCGAGGTCGGCTACGTCGGGCGCGACGTTGACTCGATGATCAGGGACCTCGCGGAAATCGCATTCAACCTGATCCGCGCCGAAAAGGTGGCGGGCGTCCAGGAGAAGGCCCGCGCCGCGGCCGAAGAGAGGCTGTTGGACCTGCTGATCCCGCCGATCGCCTACCGGCCCGGCGCGCCCGCGCAGGAGCAGGCCGAAGGTTCGTCGTGGCTCCCTCCTCCTCCGCCGGGTTCAAACCTGGAAAGCCGAGAGAAGATGCGCGAATGGCTCAAGCAGGGCCGGATGGACGACCGCTTCGTGGAGGTCGAGATTCAAGCCGGGGCCGGCCAGAGCCTCAAGG
The DNA here is from genome assembly GCA_027365515.1 of Candidatus Aminicenantota bacterium. Classification (GTDB taxonomy): domain Bacteria; phylum Acidobacteriota; class UBA4820; order UBA4820; family DSQY01; genus JAEMPZ01. The sequence continues at coordinate 3,140 of DAHXMK010000396.1, read as the reverse complement.
TCTTCACCCCGGCCGGCATGGAAGAGATGGGGTTCGATCTCGGCAAGATGATGCCCAACATTTTTGGAAGCCAGAAGAAGAGCCGCAAGGTGAAAGTGCCCGAGGCCATCGAGCTTCTCGCCAAGGAGGAAGAGGAAAAGTTAATTGACGCCGACGAGATAGCGCGCGAGGCGGTCGAGAGGACGGAACAGAGCGGCATCATCTTCCTCGATGAGATAGACAAGATCGCCGGGCGCTCCAGCGGAGGGCACGGCCCGGACGTAAGCAGGGAGGGCGTCCAGCGGGACCTGCTCCCGATCGTCGAGGGGACGCGCATCAACACCCGCTACGGCCTGGTCAGGACCGACCACATCCTTTTCATCGCGGCCGGCGCCTTCCACATGACGAAACCGAGCGATCTCCTGCCCGAATTGCAGGGGCGTTTTCCTATACGGGTTGAACTTTCCCCGCTCAGCCGCGAGGACTTCGCCCGCATTCTCAAGGAGCCGCAGAACGCGCTTCTCAGGCAGTACACGGCGCTCATGGCCACCGAGGGCGTGGAGGTGGAGTTCACTCCGGACGCCGTTGACGCGCTGGCCAACTACGCCGCCGTCATTAACGAACAGCTGGAGAACATCGGCGCGCGCCGCCTGCACACCGTTTTGGAAAGGGTCATGGACGAGGTCTCTTTCAACGCCCCCGACCTTTGCGGAACGAAAGTGATCGTGGACCGCACCTACGTTGACCAACTGCTCGGTGAACTGGCGTCCAACCAGGATTTGAGCAAGTACATTCTTTAGGACGGCGGGGAAGCCGGAGGCGAGAGAGGTTCAGTTTATAAGTTTATAAGTTTATAAGTTTATAAGTTGACAAGAGAAAATATGCGGCACGAACGCTCTTATAAGCTTATCCCCTTACCTCTTATCAACGATGCCTGTCTTGGTGGCGAAACTCCCCCGGGCACCGCGGCTACTTGCCAAGGTCGTCCAGCTTGGCTTTGGCCGTGATGAGCAGGTCCTTGAGCGCCGGCATGTCGCCGGGGTCGAGGAACACCGAGAAGGCCGTGCCGCACTTGTCAATGCTCGTGATCCTTATCCCCTCGCCGATCCGGATGCTCCTGATGGAAAGCTCCAGCCCGCCCGGCGTTCTGAAGATCGCCTGGTATTCGTCAAGCTGCGTGAGCGCGTGGCTCGTCTTCGAGAAGAAATCAACGACCCGCATCAGTTCCCCGATCTCGTCGTAGTCCAGATATGAGGCGTGCTTCGCCTCCGGGTTGGCCATGTCAACCACTTCGGCCGCGATGCCGGTGGCCCTCTTGCCGGAAGCGGCTTCCTTGATTTCCTCGACCTTGATGACGATGAAGCCTCCCCTGACTCCCCGTATCTGGCCGACGCGAGTCATCCCCTTGATGACCAGCGTGCTCTCCTCCCCGGCCAGCTTCTCCATCTTCGTCCTCGCCTCGCCCACGCACGGCGCCTGCTGGGCAAATACAGCGCAGACAACCGTCAGCAAGCCAGTCAAGACCAGAACCTGCTTCATCTCGGATCCCCCTTCCGTTTCAGCCTTGGCGGCCGCGGGCCGCCGTTGTCTCTCGCCTACCACTCTAGGCCAGCGCTGACGACGTGTCAAGCCGAAGGTTAGCGCTCTCCTTGTTGCTAAGGAGCTTTGCGCGTGGTAGTCTTGTTTCCTGGGAAGGAGCATACGGACATGACGCTTGAAGAGGCAATCGTTTCGGCGCTCGATTTCGAGAAGAAGGTCCGCGACCATTATTCGTTCGCGGCTCAAAACGGCAAGGACCCGGCCGGGAAGAAGTTCTTCGCCCTGCTGGCGCGCGAGGAGCAAGGCCACGTTGACTACCTTGAAGAGAGGCTGAGGGAGTTCCGCTCATCCGGCAAGGTCGGCGGCTCGGAGTTGCCGACGGTGATTCCCAAGTCGGACTGGACCATCGAAGGATCGGAGAAGCTTGAAGCGAGCGCGGCGAAGCGGGACTACTCCGGCGACGTCGAGAGGCTTTTCACGGCGCTGAAGCTCGAAGACGAGGCGACCGAGCACTACAAGAAGCTGGTCGCGGCTTTAGGCCCGGAGGGCAAGGCGCTTTTCCAGCGCTTCCTCGACATCGAGGAGGGCCACACAGCGCTGGTGCAGGCCGAAGTTGACGTTGCGACGCGGACCGGCTTCTTCTACGACTTCCAGGAGTTCAACCAGGAGGATTAGAACAGTTCACCACCAAGGCACAAAGGGTCAGGCTGGATTACGAATATTAGGCCAAAGGAATGACGATGCTCGCCGCGGTGCTGCAATTTAGCCACGACTGAGGGGTGGGCGGTGTCCGTTGCCAGCATCTTCTTCCAGACATTTCGCGCGCTGAGGCACCGCAACTTCCGCCTTTTCTACATCGGCCAGCTCGTTTCGCTCGTCGGCTCCTGGATGCAGATGCTGGCCCAGGGCTGGCTGGTGTGGCGGCTCTCCCACTCCTCATGGATCCTCGGGACTTTGGGCTTCGCGCAAATGGGGCCGGTCCTCTTCTTCGGCCTCTTCGGCGGCCTCGTCGCCGACCACGCCAACCGCCACAGGCTGGTCATAATCACCCAAAGCCTTCTCCTCCTCCAGGCCGCCCTGCTTACGGTCGTCACGATGGCCGGGATCGTGCAGGTCTGGATGGTGCTCGTCCTTGCCGCTTTCCTCGGGCTGGTGAACGCATTCGACATGTCGGCGAGGCAGGCGTTTCTTCTGGAGATGGTGGAGCGCGAGGACTTGAGCAATGCCATCGCCCTCAATTCGTCGCTGTTCAACGGGGCGAGGATAGCCGGGCCGGCTGTCGCCGGCTTCGTGGTCAACCTCTGGGGGGAAGGGGTCTGCTTCGGCGTCAACGCGGTCTCCTACCTCGCCGTCCTTCTGGGCCTTTTTATGATGCGCTTTCCGGAGAGGCGCGAGCCGTCACCCTGGAACAGCCGCTTTCTCGACGAAATCAAAGAGGGATTCGCGTATGCCTGGAAAGCGCCCCACGTTCGCGACCTGCTTGGGCTCTTGATCGCGACGAGCCTTCTCTCCACTCCTTACAGCGTGTTTCTTCCCGCGTTCGCGGGAGGCATCCTCCACGTCGGGTCGAGGGGACTCGGCATCATGATGACCGTCATCGGCGCCGGAGCGCTCGCGGGGGC
>DAHXMK010000262.1 GCA_027365515.1 Candidatus Aminicenantota bacterium | reverse complement strand
GCAAAGAAGAACCGGGCGCGCGGCGTCAGGCGCGCGGCTCTCTTCGAGGTGGGCGATGTTTTCCTCCCCGCTGACGGCGGAGGGCTTTCCGAGGAGCCGAGGGCCGCGATGCTCTTCTTCGAGGATGACCCTCCCAGAAGGTGGGGCTCTCCGGCCGAACGGAACCTCGCATCCCTCAAGGGCGCCGTCGAGGCTTGTCTCGCGGACGCCGGCTCCTCCCTCAGCTTCGTTCCGAAGGATCGCGTCCCGTACGCGGGCGGCCACGCCCTCGAGATTCTTGTTGGAGGGGTTCCCGCCGGCCACATGGGGACGGTTGATCCGGCAGTTCTTGAAGGGCTCATGTTGCGCGGCAAGCTTTACGTGGCGGAGTTCTGCTTGAAGGTGCTGGAGCACGCCGGTGAAGCGATTCGGTTCAAGCCATTCTCGAAATTCCCGCCGGTCGTCAGGGATTTTTCCATCGTCGTTCCTTCGGGCGTCCCGTGGGAAAAGATCAAGGCCGTAATTGACGGCCTGGGCTTGCCCAACCTTCGCTCCGCCGAGTTGGTGGAGGTCTATCAGGGCGCGGCTCTGCCCAAAGGCGCGAAATCGGTGTCGTTCTCGCTGGTGTTCCAGTCGCTAGACCGCACGCTCGAGGAAAAGGACGTGTGCGATATGCCAGCCATCGTTGAGAAAGCCCTGGGCGAATCGGCCGGGGCCGTGCTTCGTTCGGGAGAAGGCCATGCTGTTTGAGGAAGAGAAGAGGCCGTCGGATCTGTTCATGAAGCTTCGCGAGAAGATAAAGGAAATCTCCGACATGATGCGCGCTCTCAAGGAGGAAAACGCCGGGCTCAAGAAGGAGCTTGACGCGTGCAAGGAGGAGAGCGCTAAAATGAAGAGCAAGGTCGCCTTCTACGAAGGCGAACGGCAGCAGTTGGAAGGCGTGGTCGAGGAGCTTTTGCGCGACTTTGAAAAGGTAGCTCAATGACGACACGCGGGGATCATCTTTTGGAGCTTGTCATCCTTGGCCAGACATATCAGGTCAGGGTCAAAGGCTCCGAAGCCTGGGCAAAGAAAGTTGGGACTCTCGTTGACGAAACGATGCGGGAGGTCCAAAAGGGGACGCGCCTGAGCGACACGACCAAAATCGCCATCCTGGCGGCGCTGAACCTGGCTGACCGAATGCTGGTGCTGCAGGAGCGCCAGAAATCCTTGGAGGCCACGATAGAAGAAGTGTCGTCCGACGTGGCCAAGGTCATCAAGGAGGCATCGGTTTAGCAAAGCCCGGGGGATCCCCGCTTTAGCGGAGGCATCCCGTGATAGTGACAATCCTTATAGCGCTCTGCGCGTTCATCCTAGGCGCCGCGCTTGCCGGGCTGGCCACCTTCCTTCAAAAGAGGGCGGACAGCAGAAGGGCTTCCTCGGAAGCGGCGCAGATACTGGCCGCCGCCAGAAGAGAGGCCGAGAAGCTCGCGACCGACGCCGAAGTCCAGGCGCGCGAAAAGCTGTTCAACAGGGAGCAGGAACAGGAACGGCTCTATAACGCCAAGCGCGAGGAGCTTTCCAAGCTCGAATCAAAGCTCGAAGCCGAGGAGACGAAGCTTGAAAGGGCTTCGGAACAGGCGCAGAGCCGCCTCGCCACGGCCGCCGACAGGGAAAAGAAGCTGGCGCAGCGCCAGGAGAAGCTCGAACAGGAGGCGCGCGAGGTCGAGAGCGCGCTTGCCGTCCACAGGGCCAAGCTGGAGGAGATCGCCGGCATGTCGGCCTCCGCGGCGAAGGCCGAGCTGGTCAGACAGCTTGAAGCCGACGCCAGGAGGGACGCGAGCCGCCTCGTCAGACGGATAGAGGAGAACGCCCGCGACAGCTCGAAGAGCCTCGCCAAAATGATCGTCCTGCAAGCCGTCGAGAAGACGGTTCCCTACCTGCCGCGCGAAGGGGTCATATCCGTCGTCAAGCTACCGAACGAGGAGATGAAGGGCAGGATCATCGGGCGCGAGGGAAGGAACATCCGCACCTTCGAGCGCATCACCGGCGTGGACGTCATAGTTGACGACACCCCGGAGATAATCATGCTCGCCTCCCACAACCCGGCCAGGCGCGAGATTGCCAAGCTGACGCTCGAAAAGCTGGTCGAGGACGGGCGCATCCACCCGGCCCGCATCGAGGAGCTTTGCCAGAAGAGCCGCGAGACGATTGAAGAGCACCTGATGGAGCAGGGGAAAGAGGCGATTTTCCACCTTGGGATATTCAACATGCACGAAAGGCTCGTGTCGCTCGTCGGCCGCATGAAGCTCAGGAGCGCCTCGGGCAGAAGCCTCCTGGACCACAGCGTCGAGGTCGCCAAGATCGCCTCCTACCTCGGGCAGTCCCTGGGAATAGCGACGGAGCCGCTCAAGCGCGCCGCCATCCTCCACAAGATCGGTTTCGTGGAAGAGAGCCTCGACGACACCCACCCAACGGTTGTCGCGTCGCAGCTCGCCAAGCAGTTCGGCGAATCTCCCACCGTTGTCGGCGCGATCGCCCACCTTCACCCCGACCACCCCTCGGCCCTGCCGGAGGCTCACCTCCTCGAAGCGGCGGAAAGGCTTGCCCTTACGGCCCCGGGCGTCCACGACGAAGGGCTCGAAAAATACGCGGAGCATCTCGAAAGCGTCGAGAGGCTTGTCATGGGGATGAAAGGCGTTGACAAGGCTTACGCCTTGAAGGCCGGGCGCGAGCTTCTCGTCATGGTTGACGCGAAGAGCGTTGACGACGACGGGACGATCTGGCTCGCCAAGGAGATCGCTGAGCGCCTCGACCGCGAAGTCCGCTTCACCGGCCAGATAAAAGTCCAAGTCATCCGCGAAACCCGCGCGGTGGACTACGCCACCTAGCCGCGCTTCGCGCGTAAAGACAGTCTCACCACGAAGGCACGAAGGTCACGAAGAAAGGATTGTGAGAAGTTAGAGGTTAGAAGTGAGGCGTAGCGGCCTTTGCTTGCAAAGGCCGAATGCCGTAGGGGAGAGGCGTCTTTCCCGCGCCCCGCGGGCGAAGCCCGGCGGGGCGCTCGGCTTGTCCTTCGGACCGGGCGCCCTCCCGTTCGCGTGTCTTGCGGCTTGCGCAAGGCCGACGAGCGCCGCCGCTTCGCGGCGGCACGAATCCGCTTCCGAGCCGTATCGAAGCGTTCATTCGCGAATTGAACGCTTTACACTTCTCTCCGTCTCGTTCAGCGGCTTCTGGCCAAGTTCCTTGGCCGCCCATCGGCCTTGCGGAAGTCCATTCGCATTTGTCATTGCGAGCGGAGCGAAGCAATCTCGCTCCACCCCCTTTGGGGGACGCCGGCGGCGTCGGACCATCTTCTGCGCCGCAGTGATGGATCAAAACAGTGAGAGAGTGAGAAAGTTAGAGGGTGAGAAGGTGAGAAAGCTGGACGGCAGACGGTAGACGGTAGCCGTGGGAGGCGTCTCCAGACGCCGACTGCGCAAAAGAATTCACCACCAAGTCACCAAGAGCACCAAGGTTAAGTAAGGGCGATGCAATGCCAGCGCGAAGGACACCAAGAAAAGAGGGAGCTTGGCTTGAAGCGGCTGTCATCGTTAGCTTGGACCTGCCGTAGTTCGCGTGGTCGGGACCACCAAGCAATGCGTTTGCAAGGCAGTCGTTCAATTAAGAATTCAACATTCAGCATTAAACATTCTAGCGTCATTGGTCGGTGGTCGAAAAGCGACGTCAGGCGAAAGGCGATTGCTCCCATGCTGATTTGTTGCACTTCAAAGTTGGGGCTAGCTGGCTGCACTCATCTTGTCAATTGCGAGCAGTCGCTCATAAATGTCCACGATTATCTGCGCCAGACGTGAGCCGGTAGCGCGCTTCATTCTTTGGCAACTCGCATTCACGCGCCCTTGGCTTGGATAGTTAGGGGGATATTTCAAAAGCCGCTGCATTAGGTACTCGTAATCCTTGCGACAGTTGGAAGGGAGATCTGTGGCACGGACAGGAAAGAACGACCTATACGCAGCCGCCACGCGTTGCCGAGCGTCGCCAGGATGAACCTGCAACGTTCGAACAGCTTGGCCAAACTTTTCTAACGCGTACATTTCTCCCGCCGAGAGGGGCGGTGGCTTGGGCGAACTTGAAAAACGGCTTCTTGTCATGAAACTTACTCCGGCGTTACTAGAATTATCGCACAAACGTTCATACGGGCATTACAAGCCGTCTAAAGCACCGGTCTGCGGACCGGGCACGAACGCCCAAGCCTGCGCGGCGCTTAACGCTTAACGTGAATGATAGGCCATGTACCGCTCCGCTGCAACGGGTGGTTAGGTCGCTCAACCTGCTTTCTAGATGCGGCCCGCAATGGAGGCCACGACGAGAGGTACGACCACCAGCGATGCGCCGACGAGCGCTAGTAAGACACGCTTTCTAAAGCAGCCGAGCAGGAGCAGGATGCTACCCACGGCAACCGGAAGAAACTCCAGAAGGCACGCAGTGAAATAATGATATCGGGACTCGTAAGCCCAGCCGCCTATGCTGACCATTGAATCGGCACCAAAGCGATAAGGCGTTGGATTCACGAAACCACCGTAAAAGCCCTCGCAGAGCATCAACGCAGCAAGAAGCAGGAACGATACCGCGACCCCACTGCCCAGAATTTGGCCGATCTTTGTTAGGTACTGACTCTTCATTTTAGCGACCTAACTAACGCAGAATGGGCGGCTGGGAAGGTGATGGGCGACGCTGGATGTGCCGCCTAATCTGGGACCGCTTTCCAGGCCCGCTCCGCGAATCAATGATAGTCATTGGCCCAAGCCGAGTCAACATCTTTCCCGCGAAGTGGTGCCACACTACCGCATGGTCTTTGCCCTTTATGCTCCGTCGGCAAGCACACATTGAGTGGGGAGGAGCGCTTGCCGTTCGTCGTCTTCCGCCTCACTTCAAGCATATCTTGCCACTTTACCGCCGTACAATGGCGCTCCCTGGACAAGTCTCGCCATTTTACGCCCGTACAATGGCGTTCCCTGAGCAAGTTTCGCCATTTTACGCCCGTACAACGGCGTTCCTTGGACAGGTTTCGGCATTTTACGCTTGTGCAACGGCGATGCATGAGCAGTTATCGCCGCTTTACCGGAGTGACGCGGCGTTCCATGGGCAAATGTCGCCATTTCCCTTCCTAGAAGGAGACGGGCGCGCACGGGCGCGAATGGTGACTTGGGATTAGACGTTGGTGATTCGTGGCTCGTGAGTAGTGAGCAGTAAAAAATGCTGTCGGGTTCTGGAGAACCCTCCCACATTGAAGGAGGCATCTCCAGATGCCGATTGCTTATAAATCCTCGCGGGCGGGGGCATTCTCCCCCCCGCCCGCGTTTGACAACGCGGAGCAAGAAGAATAGAGTCGGGCCATGAGAGCGATCGCTTCCGCCGTCGTGTTGGCCCGCAATGTGGTCGCAGTGGTACGCAATCTAGTACGCGTTAGCAAGAGGTAACAATATCATGACGCTGCGGGGCGCAAGTGCCGTTCTAGTCGTTATTGCTTTCGCGACCGTTACCTTCAATCAAGAAGTCCCCCCTATTCCCCTCAATCAGTGTATTACGCAAGAGATGGAGAAGCCCGTGCCTCCTTCAGTGGCTTTTAACGACATTGTGGGGCGCGTCGGTTGTACTCCATTCGTGGATAATTGTGAAGCTTGCATAGACCAATTCTACGCCGCTTATGCAGCAGTGTTGGCATCCATAGTTGATCAACGGTATCCACACGTTCGTTGCTTCCACCGTGATTTAAGAACGGCCTTTCTTGAAGTCGAAGAATCCATGTGCGTCGCGGGTGGTCCGGGTACGTACCAGATTCACGAGCCTGCTCGACTTCCAGCACGATTAGAATGGGCGATTTACCAAGGTGAGAAGAACCACTATGCTTCGCCATTAGCCAAGCGCTACTTCCTTCGTGACATACGCTCCGGTTGTTTGCACCCAGAAGCAATGTCCTTGACCAAGTCTGAGCAGCGGCAGATGGCAGAGCATTGTCGCACGGCCATGTTGCATTTCAAGGCCGCCCTACGTTGCATGAAGGAGCCCGTTCAACAGTACTACATTGAACTGGCAGTGAACGGCTTTCATGACATGTGAAGCCTCTTGCTAATGCGTTGCAGCGGACCGGTATGCGGAGCGGGAAACTCTTCGCGGGATTGCCTCCGCGCCGGAGGTCCTCCATAATGTTGCTGGCCGCTGAACGCGGGCGTCTGGCGCCGCTATAAAGGAAGCGATGATGGCTGAGCTGATTGGGCGTGTTTCGAAAGAAAGATTGATCGCGGCGGGCATAGACAATTTGCTGGCCGCTATACTGTCAATCTTAGTCGCCGCCAAGTCGCCCGGCCTTAATTCCCCCCTCAGATACTTCGTCTTGTGCTCTGTCTATTTGGGGTACTTCTTTGTCCAAGAATGGTTATGGTCCAGAACCGTGGGCAAGAAGGCTATGAAGATGATCGTGGTTTCGGTAAACGGCGCGAGGTGTTCTATGCAAGGCGCGCTAATGCGTACAGTGACGAGAGTCCTTGAGGCGAATATGTTCCTGTTCGGGGCAATACCAGCAATAGCAGTTGCCATGCTTACTCGCAGAAAGCAGAGAATAGGCGACCTGGTAGGAGGCACATTGGTAGTCAATGAAGCCGACCTGCAACAGCACCGTGCGTCGGCTCCAGAACTCAACATGACGCTGACAGAAGAAGATGGCAGTGCCTGACAAAGCATTGCGGTGGACCGGAATACGGAGTTGGCACCCCATCGCGGCTTGCTCTCCGCACCCCAGGTCCTCCATAATGGTGCCAGCCGCTGCACGCGGGCGTTGGGCATGCCAAAAGAACAGATGCGCTCGTCAATGTTAGCAACTGGTATGCGTCGGGCGCTTTTCTGCGCTGTATTAGCGTTCATAATCACTAACGTGTTCGGGCATCTAAGATACCTCGGCGGCCTAGCGGATGCACAAGAGTATTATCCAGGCTTATCGCTCGCCGATCCCTGGCAGAAACGTGAATACTTGGTATGGCCCTTATTGTCGCTGGTTCTGGCATTGGCCGCTTGGTTTCTTCAATACATCTGGGAGCGCGTGTCATTGGGAAACGCCAAATTCAATGTTGGGAACATGCTTCTAATAGCTGTTGCCTGCTTCGGTTTGTCCGCTGCCGCCGCTGTTCCTTCGTTCATGCTGACCTATGCACCAAACATCTGGGACAACTTTGATCCAGCACTAAAATGGTTTCCTACACTAGCTAATGGCGGCGCTCTGCTAGCAACTAATGTTCTTACGGTTGTCCTCGCTAGGGCAGATAGGAAGGCCTAACCAGCAGTGGCAGCGGATCAGGGCGGAGTGTTTGCTGCACGCAATGCCTTTCCAAGGAGCCCAATGTACCAAAGGCTTATCACGCTTAGCTTTTCCCGGCCCGTTGCACGCGGGTTCAGGTTGCCGAAGGGATCAAATGAACTCTGCTCCGGGCTTCCCCACAGTCGCTAAAATTCTCGAAGCTCATGCTAAAGAGCTCGGGGATGATCACCTTGCCTACTTAAACCATGTCTCACGCGTTCTCCTCTTCTACCAGGCATTGGCTGGTGACTGTCCTCAATCCGTGCTTGTCGCCGCTGCCTTCCATGATCTTGGCATCTGGTCGGACCGGACATTCGATTATCTCGCTCCGTCCGTTAACCTTGCTCGCGACTACCTCCAGTCCTCAAGCAGCTTATCGCTCGTGCCCGAGGTCGAGGCGATAATCGTCAATCACCACAAGCTCCGTCCCTATCGCGGTGCTTTCTTAGCGTCCGTCGAGACACTCCGCAAAGCTGACCTTGTGGACGTTTCGCTCGGCGCTGTCCGCTATTCGCTATCCTCCAAGTTTGTCCGCCAAACAAAGGCCGAGCTCCCCAATGCAGGATTCCATCGTCGTCTTCTGCAACTCACGGGCAGGCAGTCCCTTCGCACGCCTTTGCGCCCGCTCCCAATGGTTCGTTGGTAAGGTCACTTGATTTAGCCGCCTAACAGCCAGTTGTATTGGATTCAGTCACGCTTTGGGGTGCGGGTCCTCGAAGTCTTTTCACTCTCTCACCTTCTAACTCTCTCACTACTCACCACTCACGGCTCACTTCTCACGTCTATGCTTCATCCGCGCCTGGGTGGAATGCCCCAGGCGGGGGGGCTGCTTCTTTGTTTCTTGACAGTCAAAGCGCGCCTTTGTTATCTTTATAACCTGTGGCGAACCGGCGGAAAGCAGGTTCTTTTATACCGTTACGGGGGCATTAAGATCAGCGGCCGCAAAATTCGGAGCGAGTCTTTCAGGGGAGTCCCTGCCCGTCTTGGGTACGGCCTCTGCAAGGCATCCGGTGCAAGATATGTAAAAGGAGAGCGGTTATGGAGAAGAAAAACTTCAACCCGTTCGCGATGGCGCAGGCCCAGTTCGACAACGTGGCCGAGAAGCTCGGCCTGGACCAGGGCACCAGGGAGCTTCTGCGCAATCCGATGCGGGAATATCACTTCACGATTCCCGTCCGCATGGACGACGGCAAGGTGAAGGTCTTCAGGGGATTCAGGGTCCAGCACAACGACGCGAGGGGACCGGCCAAGGGCGGCATCCGCTTCCATCCCCAGGAGACCGTTGACACCGTCCGCGCGCTGGCTACCTGGATGACCTGGAAGTGCGCGGTTGTGGACATCCCGCTGGGCGGCGGCAAGGGCGGCGTCATCTGCGACCCGCACAACCTTTCCGACCGCGAGCAGGAAGGCATCTGCCGCGGCTGGGTCCGCCAGGTCGCGCGCAACGTCGGCCCGCTCCAGGACGTTCCGGCCCCCGACGTCATGACCAACGGCCAGCACATGGTCTGGATGATGGACGAGCTGGAGAAGATCCGCGGCGAGCATCTCCCCGGCTTCATCACCGGCAAGCCTGTAGGCCTCGGCGGCTCGCTCGGCCGCACCGAAGCGACCGGCTACGGCGTCGTTTACCACATCCGCGAAGCGATGAAAGAGCTTGGCATCAAGATCAAGGGCGCGACCGCTGCCATCCAGGGCTCCGGAAACGTCGCCCAGTACACTCTCGACCTCTTCGAACAGCTCGGCGGCAAAGTAATCGCGATCGCCTGCTGGGACCAGAAGGACAAGAAGGCCTACACCTACAAGTGCAAGGACGGCATCAAGTTCGAGAAGCTGATGGCCGCCGTTGACAAGTTCGGCACGATTGACCAGGCGAAGGCCAAGTCCTACGGCTGGGAAAAGCTTCCCGGCGACGCCTGGATCGAGCAGGAAGTGACCGTGCTCGTCCCCGCCGCGCAGGAAAACATGATCAACGCCGAAAACGTCGGCAAGATCAAGTCATCCGTGAAGGTCATAGCCGAAGGCGCGAACGGCCCGACGACCCCCGAGGCCGACGAAGTCATCAAGAAGAAGGGCATTTTCCTTATCCCCGACTTCCTCTGCAACGCCGGCGGCGTCACCTGCTCCTATTTCGAGCAGGTGCAGTGCAACATGAACTACTTCTGGACGAAGGAAGAGGTCCTTCAGAAACTCGACGACAAGATGACGAGCGCGTTCGCCGCCGTCTCCGAGCTGGCCCGCAAGAAGAAGGTCTTCACCAGGGACGCCGCCTACATGATCGCCATCGGCCGCGTCGCCGAAGCCTGCAAGAAGCGCGGCTGGGTGTGACGATATAATAAACTGAGCGGGAAGGGGTTGGCCCCTTCCCGCTCAGCGCTCGGCTTGGCAAAGCCAACCCTGGAGGGATGGTTTTGCATGAGTTCCCAGGGCTTCGGCCTCGCTGCTCACCCATCCCCACTTCGGAGGCCCTCTTCGTTAAGACGTCAGCATTACGGGCGTCAGAATTGTGAAAACGCGGAGGCTAGGGCCGTGTGAAGGCCCGCTCCGCTGAATCATTTGATGTATCAAGGCTGCGGCCCGGGGCGACCCGGGCCGCGTTCTTTTTGGCGGCCGCCATAATGTCGCGACCGCGCGCCGCCGCGCCGGCAGGGGCTATCTTTCGCACGGCGTGCCGCCCTTGGTCTATTCTCCTCGAAGTGGTATATTCATCGGCGGAGGCGTGATGGAAGAGGCTCCCAAAATAGCTCTGGTACAGATGGCCCCCGCGCTCGGGAACGTGGCGAGGAACCTCGACGCCCATCTCGAGTGGCTGGCTAAGCCGGAGGCCAAGAAGGCGGACATCGTCGTCTTTCCGGAGCTTTCGCTGACCGGGTACCTCTTGCAGGACCTCGTTGCCGAAGTGGGCGCGCCGGTCCGAAGCCACCCGTGCCTTGTTCCGCTTCTCAAAGAGAGCAAGGAGCGCGACATCGTCGTCGGCTTGGTGGAGCAGAGCAACGACTTCCTCTTCTACAATTCGGCGGTTTACCTTTCGTGCGGCGAGGTGCGCCACGTCCACCGCAAGGTTTACCTGCCGACCTACGGAATGTTCGACGAGGGGCGCTATTTCGCCGCGGGTAACAGGTTCGGCGTCGTCTCGACCCGCTTTGGAAATATCGGCATTTTGATCTGCGAGGACGCCTG
>DAHXMK010000260.1 GCA_027365515.1 Candidatus Aminicenantota bacterium | reverse complement strand
AGCGAAGAGTTCAGGAAAGAAGCCGCCGCTTTTCTCAACCGCCAGGTCGGAGCGACGACTCCTGGGTTTTCGAGCCTCGTGGCCGTTGGCTCGAAGCAGATTTTCTCGATGGCCGGCTGCTCCTCCAAGAAATCTTGCATTCCCGTCATGAACCACGCCCCACAACCCTCCCTCGGGAACAGGACAAGGAGCCGCGCCATTCCGGCGCGCCATTTCGGCCTCGTGCGCCCCGTCAAGCTCGGCGGCGGCGACCCGTCCTTTGGGCGGAGATGGCCGGAAACAGGCATCTTCCTGTGCAATCCCCAAGGGCCGCAGCAGGCGCGCTTCAACAAGCGCGCTCAATTCACCGTGCAATTTCTCTTCCAAAAGGAAGCCGAGAAGAATGTAGCCCAGGTCCGAGTAGAGCGCCTCCTCTCCGGCATTCCGGCGCTCGCATTCGTTTAAAAGCCAATGACGCGCCTCCTCTTTCGACCGGACCTTTCCGTAGAGCGGCGTCCACGGCGGAAAACCGGCCTCGTGGCGCAAGAGGTCGAGCATCGTGAACCCGCCCCGGCCTTCAACCACCGGCTCTTCGAGATTGAGCGCTCCGTCGTCGGCCGAACGCAGAGCCAAAAGCGCCGTCGCTAGTGGCTTCGTGAGAGATGCCAAGTCGTAGAGCGTGGCAGTGGTGGCTTCGTAACGCATCGGCTCTTTCACGGCGAGCCCGCCGGCCATCGAGAAAATCTGCTTCGAGCCAACGGCCACGAGGCTCGAAAACCCAGGAGTCGTCGCTCCGACCTGGCGGTTGAGAAAAGCGGCGGCTTCTTTCCTGAACTCTTCGCTCATCTCACTCCTTGACCGGCTTGAATCCTTCGCCAAGAACTTCGTGCGCCTCCGAAACGACGACGAAAGCTTTCGGGTCCATGTCGGCTATCAGCCTCTTGACGGCGGCGACCTGCGAGCGCGAAACGACGACGTAGAGGACGGGGCGCCTTTCCCGTGAATATCCTCCGGTCGCTTCGAGAACAGTCACGCCGCGGTTCACCTCGGAGAGAATAGCCTCCTTGATCTCGTCCAGCTTGTCAGAGACGACAAGGACGCTGCGCGCGTATCCTAGCCCCTCGACCACCGTGTCGAGCACGCGGCTGGAAATGTAGTTGACGATGAGGGCGTAGAGGACCGGGACGAGTCCCACGACCGGAATTGCCGCCAGCAGGATCAGCGTGTTGCTCCAGAGAAAAACCTGCCCGAACGGGATTCGCCTGTACTTGTAGAGAAGCTGCGCAACGATGTCAGTGCCGCCCGTCGTGCCACGGGCCCTAAGGACGAGGCCGATGCCGAAGCCGTCAACGAGGCCGCCGAAGAGCGTGTAGATGAGCGGGTCCCCCTTGACGGCTGGAAGGAGGGAAGCGAGCAGGTCAATTCCCACCGACATCACGACGACGGCGTAAATCGTTCTGAAGAGGGTGCGCCAGCCGCCGCCCCACTTGACTCCGGCGACGAGCAGCGGCACGTTGAGGACGAGGTTGGTCAGGCCGACGGGCCAGCTCCAGGTATAGTTGAGCAGCATGGCAACGCCCGTTACGCCTGCGCTCACCACCCTGTTTGGAGTAAGAAACATGACCACGCCTGCAGCTACTATGAGTGACCCGCTGGTCAGCAGAAGGTAGTCTTCTGCCAGGCGGAAAGCCTTGCGCGCCGGTGTAAGGCGGGCGACCGGGCCGAGTATTTTTTCTCTCAGTCCTCCGCGCGGCATGGGCTATCTCTTGGTTACCTCCGGTATAGCCCGGGGGTGCATCATCTTTCTTGGGTCGAGGAGGTCGTCAAGCTGGGACTCTGTCAGCCCCGCCCGTTCCCTCGCAAGCTCCATGACTTTCCGGCCCGTCTGGAGCGCTTCAAGGGCGATCTTGGCGGCGGCGTCATATCCGATGACCGGCACCAGCGCCGTCACCAGGCCGATGGAGCGCTCGGCCAGGTCGCGGCAGCGTGAGACGTCGGCCGTTATTCCTGAAACGCACCGCTCGCGCAAGACCGTCAGCGCCTTTGTCAGCAGGGTCAGGGACTGAAAGAGGTCGAATGCGATGAGCGGCTCGAAGGCGTTCAGTTCGAGCTGCCCGCCCTGCGCGGCGAGCGTTATCGCAAC
>DAHXMK010000229.1 GCA_027365515.1 Candidatus Aminicenantota bacterium | reverse complement strand
CGAGCGCGTGCAGGGGGAGATTGCCAAGAGAAAGTAGTCGGCGTCATTGCCAAAAATAAGGATAGCGGCGGCGAGGCGATTCGCCGCTTTTCCTTAAACCAAAAATCCCCGCCGGGTGGCGGGGATTTTGTTGAGTCATTTACATCATCGGCAGGCGCTCCGGTGACGGACCGGTACCACCGGTGCGCTTGGTGCGGCGCAGGGCGAAAATCGCGCGGGTGCCCATGACCTCAGCCGCTCGTTGCGGGTCACTGACGGTGAGACGCAGAGCCGCCGCCTCCTGTTCCTTCTGCTGGTAGGCTTCGTTCTTGGTGTCGTAGTCCTCAATCTCGCGGCGCAGGTCGCGGTTGAAGAGGGCGCGCAGGCCGAACTTGAACGACTCCCACCGCGAGGAGGTCATCTTCTCGCGGGCGGCGTCAATGGGCATGCCCAGGCGCTTCTCCAAGTTGGTCTCCACCTTGCTGAGAGCTTCCTTGTCTTCGGTCAGTTCGCGCTCGACGATGGCGAGCTCGTTCATGAGCTCCATCTTGCGCTCGGGGGAGAGCTCGTTGTTCTTGACAACGCGGCTGATCTCTTCCTTGTTGCCCTTCCGCCACTCGTGACGGCCTTCGACGTAGCCGGCCTCGCCGGGTGCGGCACCGACCTGCTCGCCGGCGGCGAAGAACTGCGCCTCGGCCTCGTTGAGGTCTGGGGCCGCCTTGTCGATTTCCGTGTCCGTGACGGCCTGGTAGTCCGGTCCCTCGGCCACGATCGCCTGTTCCTCGGGGGTCAGCTCACTGTAGGTGATGTCAATGGTGGGCCCAACCCGGCGGTCCTGTTCCTTGCGAGCCCAGGCCTGGAAGGTGTTCTTCATCCGCTCGCGGGCGGCGGCGGCCTCGGCCTGGCGTTTCTTTTCGTCGGCCTCGCCGACCATCTTGTCGAAGGCGGCGTCAATGTCTTCCAGGGTGATTTCCTGGAGCGCCTCGCGCGCCGCGTTCTCCTGCCGTTGCCGCTCAAGGAGCGCCTCAATGCGCGCCTTGGCCCGGTCGTGGTACGTGCGGCGCTGCTCTTCCTTCAAATCCTGACGGGCGTCGATTTCGGCGCTCATCTGGTCGAGGAGCTTGTCGAGTTCAGACTGGACCGCTTCGTTGGCGGCCAGTTTAGCCTCGATCCGCGCGTCCATTTCAGTGCCGATTTTAAGAACATCGGCAGCCAGACGATCCCTTTCGGCTTCTTCATTTTGCCTGGCTTGTTCGGCCGCTGCGTCGCGAGTATCGACATCACGATTGATTCGGTCGAGGATGTCACCGCCCTGCTCCGAGCCGGGGTGACTTCCGCGGGATTGGTCTGGATTCATAATTATGCGCCCTTAAATAGGGTTAATAGTTTATGGGAAAAGCTGAAATAAATATAGCATTTTTTGGCTAAGTTGTCAATTTTAGATTCTAGAATTGGCTAAGTTATCAATTTTCATTAGTGCTTACGTTTGGTCGAATTTTTTGGAAATAGGGTGATAATTTCGTCTTCCGGTCAGTATTGTTTAGCCACGCATCCTCCTCCAGGGGCGGGTCATACGGGCATCACTGAACCGCAAAAACAAGTCGCTCCAACAGCCGCATAACTGCCTCAATAGTGTCAGCGAAGTAGACGTTGGCGTCTCGCCGGTGGTTTATCGAGGCAGGTTTGACCGCGAAGGGGATTCCAGCTAGTCTACGGGTCGTTATGCCCAAGGGGAAATATCACCTCATCACCTACGGCTGCCAGATGAACAAGGCCGACTCGGAGCGCATCGCCGCCGTCATGGAGGGGCTGGGCTTCGAGGCGACGGCGGACGAGAACGCCGCGGACGTGATCATCTTGAATTCCTGCTCCGTGCGCCAGTCGGCCGAGGACCGCGTCTTCGGCAAGTTGCGCGACTACTCGTTGCTGCGGGAGAAGAACCCCGGGCTGATTGTCGGCGTGACCGGCTGCCTGCCCGGCCGTGATCTGGACGGGAAGATCCGCAAGAAGCTCATGAAGGCGGACCTGTATTTTCCCATCCGCGAGCTCCAGGAGCTGCCGACGCGCCTGGCCGGCTTGCGGCCGGACCTTTTTGAGGTAAGCGGCCCGGCTCTCGACAACTACCTCTCCATCGCCCCCAAGCGCCCCCGGGATTTTCACGCCAATATCGTCATCCAGACGGGCTGCAACAAGTTCTGCACTTATTGCGTCGTGCCCTACGCCCGCGGCCGCGAATGGAATCGGCCGGCCAAGGACATCCTGGCGGAGGCCCGCGCCGTGCTGGCGACCGGGGTGGTTTCCCTTGACCTGCTCGGGCAGGCGGTTAATGCCTATGTCGCGCCCGATCCGGAGGCGTTTTCGCCGGCCAATCCCTACAAGAACACCTTCGCCGCCCTGCTCTGGGAACTGAATCAACTCGAGGGGCTCCAGCGCCTCGGCTTCACCAGCCCGCACCCCCTGCACATGGACGACGAGGTGATTGACTCCCTCGCCTTGCCGAAGATGATGAATTTCCTCAACTTGCCGGCCCAGGCGGGCAACGACGAGGTCTTGCGGCGGATGAACCGGCGCTATACGGCGGCGCAGTATCTGGACATCATCGCCAAGGTGCGGCGCCGTCTGCCGGACATCGCCTTGGGCACCGATTTGATCGTCGGCTTTCCCGGCGAGACCGCCGAGCAGTTCGAGGACACCCTCAAGCTTTACCGCGCGGCGGACTTCGACATCTCTTACCCCGCCATGTACAGCCCGCGCTCGGGCACGACCTCGGCGCGGTTCTTTCCCGACGACGTGCCGCGCGAGGAGAAGAAGCGCCGGTGGCGAGCGGTCCAGACGCTCATGGAGCAGGTCGTCCTCAAGAAGAACCAGAAGTACGTCGGGACCGAGGTCGAGGTGCTAATCGATTCCTGCGCCCGGGGTTGGTGCTCGGGTCACTCGCGGGAGATGAAGCTCACGCGCTTCCGGAGCGAGGAGAACTTGGTGGGAAAGACGGTCGTGGTGCGGATTACTAAGGCCATGGAGTGGATGCTTGAGGGAGAAGCCGTAAGCCATAAGCCGTAAGCCGATAGAGCTTCCAAGCTTCCACGGCCTGCGGCCTTAGCTTCCAAGGTTCCAAGAGACGTAAAGTTTTTGTCATTCCCGCGCAGGCGGGAATCCAGAAAATTTACCGATTCGTCATTAGTTGAATAGCCCGCAATGTTATTAGCATAAAGACCGTATTTTATGGGACGCCAGAGCACAATTAGCCCGTCATCACTACAAACCGGCAAACTTAAATGTTGTGATGATCCAAAGCTAAGAGACGGCTTTTACGCAAGCAGCGCTGTTGAAACGTATTGTGCTGCACTCATTACGCATGAAACGATGGGGAAATGCTGCGTTGGATCGTCGCTTATTTTAATGCATCAAAGTATT